>JAJCYL010000022.1 GCA_029262955.1 Cytophagales bacterium
AATCGAACTTCGGCCATTTTGTACAGTTGGTCCTAAGTTACACACGTCATCTCATTTTGTGTGTTTGGCTTGCCCAAAAATTAGGTCTCTGAGTGACGTAAGGGTTGACCGAATGCTACCTGTCGTCATGCAAGAATTTGAATTGCTCTTTAAAGCCAATGGAATCAATGCAAAGGAATAGCTAATATTGTCAAGTGAAATTGAAAATCGCAGACTATGCATATCGAACATCTGGCTATTTGGACGAATCAATTAGAAGAGCTCAAAGAATTTTACGTCATGCATTTTGGAGCAATACCAAATGAAAAGTACAGCAATCATCAGAAGAAATTCTCATCCTATTTTCTTGAGTTCGATTCCGGTAGTCGACTGGAGATTATGCAAATGGAGGGCATTAAAAAAAATCCCCTGGAACCCAACCAACATACAGGATTAGTTCATTTTGCCATTGGTGTTGATTCTCGCAATGAGGTTGATGCTGTCACGGAGAAATTACATGCTGCTGGGGTAATCATATACTCTCAACCGAGGACAACAGGAGACGGATATTACGAAAGTGTGATTGAGGATCCTGATGGGAATTTAATTGAAATAGCTTCAAAAGCCACTAATGACCAAATTGGTTGAGAACACCTCTCTTTTTACTTATTTAGAAAGGTCTTGTAGCCCATTTATCGCATATCATAGGGTTATCTTTGATATTCTCGTCCATTTTTGATTTCTTGTTCGTCTAAAAATAAAAATCAAATAATATGAGTACACAAGAAGTTGCAAACAAATTAGTGGAGTATTGCCGAATGGGCCAATATGTAGAAGCGCAAGATGACCTATATGGTGAAAATTGTGCCAGTATAGAGCCTGAAGGCACATCTTATCCATCAGTGACAGGTCTGGCAGCAATTAAGCAAAAAGCTCAACAATGGGCTGAGATGGTAGAGGAAGTGCATGGAAGTGAAGTTTCAGACCCGGTTGTTGCAGGAGACTTTTTCGCCCTCACCATGAAAAATGATGTCACCTTCAAAGGAATGGCAAGACAGCAGATCGAGGAAGTTTCTGTCTTTGAGGTAAAGGATGGAAAAATTGTAAAAGAGCAGTTTTTCTTCACACCTCCGCCTCAAGGGTAGTAGAAACTCAGGTCAGAAGTGGAAGACATTCCGGACGGAGTAATGCCATGACTTCGAGTCATGGCATTACTAATTGCAAACCCCCTTGAGGGGAGATTCACCGGGGTGTTACCTCAAAAACAACAACTCCCTGTATTTTACCAAAGGCCAGTCTTCGTCATCAACGAATAATTCCAGTTTATCCACTGAATAGCGAATCTTTTCGAAATATTTCTCCTTAATTTGATCACAATAGGCTATTGCCTTCTCCCTGGAATCTTCAATCTGATTGACCTCCTTTCTTTCATCGATCATTTCAAGTGTTGAAACCTTAACATTTTTCAAGTGTTCAGATATTTTATCGATTGAACGAAGTATTTCAGTATTGTCTAGCCCCAACTCCTTCAATCCTCTTGCATTCTCAATTAATTTGTTTTGATAAGCAATGGCTGTCGGCATGATGTGATTTAATGCCAGGTCACCAATAATTCGAGACTCAATCTGAACCTTCATGATATAGTTTTCTAGTAGGGTCTCATGTCTTGCCTCGATCTCCTTTTCATTCAAAACTTTGTGATTCGCAAACAGTTTCTTTGAAGAAGGAGTAATTAAGGCATCCAAAGCACGTGGAGTATCTTTAACATTCGATAACCCCCTCTTTTCCGCTTCCTTTACCCAAGCTTCTGAATAACCATCCCCTTCAAACCTTACCTTTTTGGAAGCTTTGATGTATTTCCTCAACACAACTATAATCGCCAGCCTCTTATCTTCACCTCCATCAGCCAGTTTAGTCACTTCCTTATGAAATTCAGTTAATTGCTGGGCCACGATGGTATTGAGGACCGTCATTGGATTTGCTACATTTTGATCTGAGCCAACCGCCCTGAATTCAAATTTATTTCCGGTAAATGCGAATGGCGAAGTCCGGTTTCTATCTGTATTATCAAGAATAATTTCTGGTATCTTATCTATACCCAACTTCATGTAGAGATTGTCCCCCTTCTCTATTTTGAGGTTTCCATTATGCTCCAATTCATCAAGAACAGAACTCATCTGTGCACCAATAAAAGCAGATATAATTGCCGGAGGTGCCTCATTTGCTCCCAATCTATAGTCATTACCGGCCGAAGCAATACTGGCTCTCATAACGTCAGCGTAGTCATGTAATGCTTTAATTGTATTAACAAAAAAGGTCAAAAACTGTAGATTATCCCTGGCACTACTACTCGGCTGAAAAAGGTTGATTCCTGTATTCGTAATTAAAGACCAGTTATTATGTTTACCATTTCCATTCAAGCCGGCAAATGGCTTTTCATGAAAGAGCACTTTTAGGTTGTGTCTCAAAGCAATTTTGTCCATCACATCTTTTAACAATTGATTGTGATCCGTCGCCACGTTCAATTCCTCAAAAAGTGGAGCAACTTCAAACTGGCTAGGGGCTACTTCGTTGTGCCTGGTGCTCACAGGAATTCCCAATTTCCAGGCTTCAATTTCAAAGTCTCTCATGAAATTGTATACCCGAGGTGGAATGGAACCAAAGTAATGGTCATCCAATTGTTGACCTCTTGCCGGATTATGACCAAATACTGTTCTCCCGGCCATTACGAGATCAGCCCTGGCGTTAAATAAGGCTCTATCCACTACAAAGTATTCCTGTTCACATCCCAGAGATGGCGTAACCCTATTGATATTTCTATCAAAAAATTGACAAACCTTCGTTGAAGCTTTATCCACCGCTTCCATGGCCTTTAAAAGGGGTGCCTTATTATCTAAAGCCTCTCCAGTATATGAAACGAAGATTGTAGGAATACAAAGTGTCTTCTCGATGATAAAAATTGGAGAACTAGGATCCCATGCTGTATAGCCTCGGGCTTCAAATGTGCTTCGAATTCCTCCACTGGGAAAAGAACTCGCATCAGGCTCTTGCTGAACCAATGCAGTACCTCTAAATTTCTCCATTCCATCACCAGCATCAAAAAATGAATCATGCTTTTCAGCGGTAGCACCAGTTAGTGGTTGAAACCAGTGAGTATAGTGACTGCATTCTTTGGAAATGGCCCAAATCTTAACCGCTGCGGCGACTGCATCGGCGGTTTCAGGGTCGATCTTTTTACCTTTCTTAATTGCGTAATCAACTTTCTTAAAAACTTCCGGTGAAAGGTTCTCCCGCATTTTATCAGGTCCAAAAGCCTTTTCTCCAAAATAATCGGATGCTTTTTCTGACGGCGCCTTGACATTGATGAAAGGACGACTAGAAATCTGTGAAAGCGCCTGGAATCTTAAAATTGCCATATACTTTATTTGTTATTGATAAATTTAGGTTTTTATCTAAGTATTTTAACCAAAGATACGCCGAAATATGTATCCATAATTTAATTGGGTTCAATTGTAAACCAGAATTGTCTTAATTATGATAATCAGAAGCAGATTACCTTTATATATTACCTAAACACTCAATCCCTCAAGTCTTATAATCTGAAATTGAGACTATTCAATGTCTTCAAATGAATTAATTTGCCGCAATGCAATTGTTTTATCATCCATCAATCGATGAGCGAATAGAATTCGATGCGATTGAATCGCAACATTGCATCAAAGTGCTGCGCCACAAAATAGGGGATCACATCCATATAATTGATGGCAAAGGCAAGCTCTATAAAGGAGTGCTTTTGAATGAAGATCACAGAAGATGCGAGATCGGAGATATCACAGAAATTAAATCGCAACCAAGATCGTCCAATCTCCACATCGCCATCGCACCAACTAAAAACGCGGATAGAATGGAGTGGTTTATTGAAAAAGCCACAGAAATAGGTATCAAGGAAGTATCGCTGATTCAATGTCAAAACTCTGAGAGATCTCGTGTCAATATTGATCGGATGAATAAAAAGGCCATCAGTGCGATCAAACAGAATCAGAGCCTATGGCTTCCGGATATCAATCCATTGGTTTCATTCAAGGGTTTTACAACGACTGACAGGCTTGCCAATAAATTCATTGGCTTCGTCGAGAACAAAGATGATACACCAACACTTTCTCAAGTAAACCTTGATTCAGCATTAGAAACAATTATGCTCATTGGTCCGGAGGGAGATTTTAGCGAAGATGAAGTGGAACTGGCGGTGAATCATGGATATCAACTGGTTAGCCTGGGAGTAAACGTATTGCGAACGGAAACCGCTGGGATAGTTGCATGTGCGTTATTGGCTTAAAAGATTCGCCATTCCGGAATTTTTCTTCCGAAAATTAGCCAGGAAGAAAAATATCCAGAATCTCATGGTTGACTGAGAGATTACCGATAAATATTGGCCACCTAAAAATTTATGGCCAATATTTTCGAGAATGACGTTTTGATTTAATTGGAATACTATTTAGATCGTAGTTTCAAGTCTTCATCCCTATATTCCATTGCAAACCTTTTCAAACAGAAATATTGAAGATTGTGCTCTCTTCCAGTGGAGGCGGTAAAGCCCCAAATAACCTGTGTATTCCCTCCAAAAATATCGTTGATCAGATCTCTCCTTCCAGAATAGACCTCCTGGCCGTCAAGAAATACTTTGATCTCAAAGGTTTCTGGATTCCACCTGAAAAAGAAACTGTGCAAATAATCGTCCTCAAGGTTATAATCTTCACTATTATCATTCCAATAGGACTCATGCATATTCACCCCATTTTCCAGGTAGGCAATGTGATCAGAAATAGGATCATTTTGACGATAATTCTGATAAGTATCGAATTCTATGGCAATTGATGGGTCTATAGAATTTCCCGGAGAAAACGGGTTAAATCTTCCGTAACCCATACATTCACCCCAATTGCCGTAGGCCTGGTACTCCCTGACATCATTGTGAACTACGAACACAATGCCATCGGCGCCATTGTCCTTATCACCAAAATAAATGTCAAACTCAATCTGGAAATGTTGAGATAAATCCAGTCTGTCCTGATAATAGGCTAATCCTTCGCTATAGGGAAAATCCGGGGTTAACATAATGCATCCATCGGGCATTCTCTCTGAATCACCAATCATATGGAATTGCCCCCAAGACAAAGTTGGCCATAGCAGTATGATTGTGATCAGTGTCCTCATTATCAAGTATTCGTATATTTAAAAGCCCAAATTCATAATTCGGGAGATTTTTAGACTCAAGATCAAAGATAATTAGACTTAGTAATCAACGATTTCCAGTTACTCTTAAACGTTAATTTTCAAAAATAATTACGCTATTTGACTAACGTTAATCAATCTGTAATAAGTCTAATTATCTAATATCTTGGGTCTTGGTTCTTTAAAAGCAGATATAATTTAGTAAAAATGAAAAAGGAAAGCACAAAAGGTCAGGTTGAAGATATTCTTTCGGAGTTAGGCAAAAAAATCGACCAATTGATTGAGGACGCCAAAGGCGCCAAAGACACTATTAGGGATGATATCGAAATAAAGATTGAAGAGTTAAAAGAAAAAAAGTCCAATATAGAAGAGGAATTCAATGCCTACCAGGAAAAACATGAGGGAAAGTGGGATGATGTAAAAGGGCATCTTGAAAAGGCCCTCAATGAATTAAAAATGGCAGCGGCATCTGCGTTTAAAAAGAAAAATGAATAGGTATTAATTCATTCATAAAACCATTTTACCTCATTAAATATTGACTTAAGTAAGATTAATTAGTAATTTTCTGATAGCTATCCATTGATCAAGATCAATAGCTATTATGAAACGACTGTTAGGATTATCATTTGTATTTCTATCCATCTCCTGCACTGATGATACTGGTTTAGTCTCCCCTGATGAGTTAAATATTTGGGAAAAATTCCAGACAAACGATGGTTTATTGTCCAATCAGGTGCTGTCGCTTTACGAGGACAGCGGTTCAAATCTCTGGATTGGTACAAGTGAAGGCATTATGCTGTATGAAAACGGTTCC
>JAJCYL010000023.1 GCA_029262955.1 Cytophagales bacterium
TGGTAGCTCCATCAATTACGACCATGGCATTGGGATCACCAAAAGCCCACCCGGGCTGGGTGGTCGCATCTATAATCATCCCCACATCGCTTGCATTGTCGATGGTAGGTAAAGGAGTTAATAATGTTATAGTCCATGGACCACCTCCGGGAATATTGAAGTGAATGCGGACATTATTGGCAGAAGAGGCATTGGCGTCTAATATGGCCTGTCTAAGAGAGCCTGCGAAATCATCCTGATTATTTATCACCGAAAAGATCGGACCAAATGCATTTGAAGTCTGCCAGCTAGGGTCAGTTGGACCAGGAAAATTATTTAGTACGCCATCGAAATTACTGGCCGTTAAATCAGGAAGCACTGTCCCGGTGGTTTCATTGAATTGATAATAGGCTATTAGGTTTGACTCATTCCCAACCAATGTTGTAAACATTTGATTTTGAATGGTTGTCGAATTCAGAGCAACATCCCAGACCCGCACTTCGTCTATTAGACCACCAAAATAATCAGAGCCTTCAGTATTAACACTGAGAGCAAAAATGGGCAATGTTCCTGCGGGATCTAATGGAAGGCCTAGTGGTTCTCCGAAGCCATTGACATAAAGTTCTATTGATCCTGAGGTCTCCACAAACGCTACGTGGGTCCATTCGTTTGGATTAATTGAAATTGTTCCTGTTAAGGAACTGCTATTTAGTCCATCATCCTGAAGAAGATCAAGGAATCCGTTATTGATAGATAATATCGCTTTCGCAGTTCCTCCATCTCTCCAACTGACTATTACCTGGGTACCAGTAGTAGTAGTCGGAAAAATCCATGCTTCGAAGGTCATGGCCGGACCGCTACCAAAAATTGGACCACTCACAAATGAAACATTGTCGTCAACGTCATCGAAGAATAGTGCATTGTCTTGAGCCAATGATCTGTTTGACAACATTATCATTAATGCAATGCAAACAATAGATCTTAATTTTGTTGTTGTAGGTCTCATTTGAGCTGAGAATGAAGAGGTTTGGACAGAGTTTTAAGTAATTAGTTGATAACTAATCCTTCATGGCTGGAAACTGAGCCAGCAGTCCATTCTAACCTTGAATGAATACTCTATTTGAAACAGACAGTCTGGGCCAGTCTTTAAAAATAGTTTATTTCAATTGAATATGAAAATTATCCCATTTGAATGCGCTGTGTGGTAAAAAGACAAATGCTTATTGACAGATACCCTAGTGATAGGATGCCGGGCCAAGCTCGGTAATCAGTGCCATCGTGTTAGACAGTGATCCGATGACTCGTAGTCATCGGATCACTCAACCCTTCTGGGTGCGAGAGCCATAGTATGGCTAATCCAATATCACGCGGTAAGTTGCTACCGGTAGATTCGCTTCATTGATGTCTATCACGTTGAGCAGATAAACGCCCCGTTCTACTTTCGATACATCAATACTTAGTTCCCTCAATGCTCCATCTTGTATCTTTTGGGTCTGCACCGTCTGGCCCGTTAAATCTATCAATCTCACTTCCAATGAGGCAGAGTTCAGCTTTTCATAGGCTATGGTGAGGTAGTCATTCGCCGGGTTCGGATAAACCTCCAAATTCTTGAAGTAATTCCTATAAAAACCAGTCTCCTCGATCAACTCTAACCTGATTGCATCCGGTAAGGCCAATGCCTCTATCTGGAAACTCTGATTTTGCTTGTTCTCTTCTATCACAAACTCTATCAGATTCGTGGTGTCCATCGGCACTCCGGGTATCTGGATATTAATCAGATATTCCCCCGGTGGGATGTCTCCAAAACTGAAGTTACCTTCATCATCGGTTTCTGTATAAGCAACTAAGACCAGTTCATCCTGTAGCACTCTCCTCCTGGTCACTAATTTGTTCAGTGATACGCCTGCTCTGCGTACTCTTCTTCTCGCCTGGCCTCTCAGGCCTGCTTCAGGATCAACCGGATCCGGGAAATCTGATTCCAGGAAGCCAAAGATCCGAGCATTACCCTCCGCCGGATTAAAGGGCTCTGGTTCCACTAGCATATCAATATTAATACCTTGTTCTAAATCCCTTAGCGGCAGTGTACTGGCCAATATCCAATCATTGATGCTTACATAATACGTCTGTAGCACATCCTCAACGTACGTCGGTCCCGGTCGGGCCAATACTATAAAGTCACCAAGTACTACATCTTCCAAACTATAGGCCCCTGATGGACCGAGTGCTGAGGTACTCAATAGTTCAAATGGTTGGCCCGGGGCCAGTATCTCATAAATCAGTACGTCCCCATCATCCATCACCACACCAGCGGTCTGATTAAGGAACACCGTCCCAAAGATGTCGGTGATGGCAAACACATTCTGGTTCCTGTTCCGTATCGTCAGATCCGGTAAGCCCGGATTGGTCACCTCCACATAGTAGATGCCCATGTTATCAAAGTTGAGCCCTTCTATGGTGTAGCTTGATGCGGTTGCGCCAACTACCTCAGTACCGGCAACCTCCTCTGGTGTCCTTCTTGGTTTCCTGAACCACTTATAGACATTGCCCTCTCCTGAGATTTCTATGGATACAGTGGTGGTCGAATTAACATCTAATAGCTCAGTGGTGGTTAACCCAAATCTCCTTTGAGGTACATAGGTGAAAGTCGTGATATTACCTTGGGCATTGGGTACAAGGTCACCAAAGCCCAGTCTGTTGCCGGTTACATTCAATGTGGTTAGCTGCGTTAAGCTTGTCACATCTGGTAAGGCTCTCAACTCATTATCTTGTAGCTCTATGGTGGCTAATTGACCAATGTCCTTCAGGTCTATCGGTATGTTCCCTTGCAGGTTATTCGCCGGTAAGCTTAAGGCAGTTACCCTATTGTTGACTACCGTTACTCCAAACCGGGTCGACAGGTCATCGCTGTCCCAGCCGGTGCCATTTGTCCAATTCAATCCATCGGTGGCTATAAATATGTTGTTCAATGCGATCCTGTCTCTTTCTAAACTTGATATCTTTAATATGTAATTGGCTGTGTTGAGCGTTACGTTTGTTACTATCGTATTGGTCACTTCTGCTCTGTAGGTCCCTTCATCAGTAAACTGCGCACTGGCAAAGGTCAGCGTGGAGCCTGTTTGACCAGCGATTACCACATCATTCTTAAACCATTTATACACATTGGCTGTGCCGCCAACCATCCTGTTAATACTCACCTCTGTGCTAACTTCTGATAGTACATCTTCTTGCGTGAAAAAGGTCTTTTGTGGGCTGATCACCTTATTGGTTATTGTACTATTAGACTCCAGGCTGGCAAAGTCCAATCGGTTATCGCTTACATCAAATGTCAACGTAGTGGAGGCATTGGGTAATCCACTTAAATCAGGTAGGCTCGTTACTTCATTGCCGGCTATGTTTAGTGATTGCAAGCCAGTCAAAGTGGTGAAGCTGCTAGTAATAATACCTGACAGGTTGTTGTTGGGTAAGGCTATGCCTGTTACTCGATTATTGGTTACGGTTACCCCAAACCAGGAGCTGGGGTCTCCGATTAGCCACCCAGTGTTGTCTGTCCAACTCGCTCCATTTAGGTCAGTGTATAAGTCCGTTAAAGCATCAATGTCTTGCTGGATAACGCCAGAGGCAACTATCGGTGCTCCTGAAGCAACCCAGTTACTGGTAGCTCCAGTCAAAGCAAAACCAGGATCTAAGGTGCCATTGTTGTTATTGATGCTTCGATCGGGTAAAAGGTTAATGGCCGGTGAGGTATTGTCCCCACCTGGACTACCTTGATCAAAGCGGTAATAGGCCACAAGCCCAGACTCATTGCCAACCAAAGGTATGTGTTGGTACATCTGGATCTGTAGTTGACTGCGGGCGGTGTTCCAGATGCGGACTTCGTCAATACTCGCATCTAAAGATCTATTTCCTGGGGTACATATCGACCCAGAGGAATTAACATCCGCACCAATTGCCAATTGTGCGGGTCCTGAGGCTATATCAAAAGGCCAACTCCCAACCGGAGCACCTAAAGCAACATTCGTATCTGCAAGCCCATTGACATAAAAAGTGATCCGATTTATACCCTCGTTCGTATCAATCGTACCATCATAAGACATGGCAATATGTGACCATTCGTTAAGAGGTAAACTACTTGTGCTTTCAAATGCCCTGACTTGTGTCCCATCCAATGCACCATGGAAAGTGAAGTTGACTTTGCCGCCATTAATAGAAAAAATAAATTGCCGTTCAGCGAAACCACAATTAGCATCAGCCAATTTACTTAGTATAATCTGGCTATCGGTCTGAAAACTTTTAGGGAAAACCCATGCTTCAATGGCAAAGGTTTTATCGGCCCCTGCAAAAACATTATCTAAAACGTTACCAAAACTAACGACCTCATTGTCTCCATCAAAATCCAATGCATTGCCGGGAGGGGAAATGGTGCTTCCAAATTTTTCATTGGTTGGAACTGAATTAGTAGCCCCATTCGTAGCCAAAACACGATAATAATAGCCGGTTTCAGCAGCTAAGGCCAAATCACTATATGTAGTCACATCCGCTCCTACTATACCTACCTGGACAAAATTGGCATTATTGCCAGTCGATCTTTCGATGATAAAAGATATCTCATTGGGTGAGTTGTCTGTCCAGCTCAGGTCAATCTCACCAAAAGATAATTCTGTAACCATTAATCCGGTCGGAGCCGGTGGCGCTTGAGCTTGTGACTGCACCCAGTTACCTGTGGTTCCAGTCAAGGCAAAACCACTGAGCGTTCCATTGTTATTATTTACACTTCTGTCGGGAAGCAAGTCTATGACAACTGGGTTACTATTATCCAAACCAGCATCTCCCTGATCAAATCGGTAGTAAGCAACCAAATTAGATTCAGTTCCCACTAATTGAGTGTATTGCTCGGCTTGAAGTTCCGCCTCACTCCTCGCATCATTCCAAATACGGATTTCATCCATTTGACCAGTGAAGCGTTCAAGCGTTGTATTCACCTGACCCGATAATATCATGTCCTCTGTTGAAACGAAATTTTCAGTAATGGCAAAAGTACCATCGGCCAACCCATCCAAATAGAATGTCCCAGTACCAGACTCGATAACAACTGCGACATGATGCCATTCGTTGAGTGTAACTTCTGTATTAGAAAAATTAACTTCAGATGGGGCAGTTATTGCAAAACTCAACTTTGGCACATCTCCGCTACTTGCATTTTGACTCAATCTAAAGAGCCAGGAGCCATCATCCGCTGCACCATTATGTTTAGTGATAATCGCATTGTGGCCGAACATTCCAGAAACAGCTGTTGGATAGATCCATCCCTCAATGGTCAAATCTCCTGTACCAAATTGTAACAAGGGATTATCAGGAATTTGTACCTGACTATTCACCCCATCAAAGTCTAAGGCATTACCCGGGGGCTGCATTGTACTTCCGAATTTTTCATTGGATGGGTTGGAATCCCCGCCGGCATTTGTAGCAATTACCCGATAGAAATAGCGGTTTCCTGGTGTTACACTGACATCACTGTAAGACGTTACATCAATGCCTACCTGGTCAAGGAAGGAGAATCCAAGATTTTGCCCGGTGGATCTTTCTATGACAAAACCAGATTCGTTTGTGATAGATTCCGACCAATTAAGATCCAATTGTGCATTGGAAACTTCAGTTATGAATAAATTGGTTGGATCACCATCCGGCGGGGCAGTTTGTGCCTGTGAAGCAACCCAATTCGAAGAAGTGCCATTTAATGCAAACATATTGAGTGCACCATTATTCGATCCTGTCAAATCTGGCAGCACATTGATAGGAGGACTGGTATTGTCTCCATCAGCTTGTCCTTCGTCAAAACGATAGTAGGAAACAAGGCCTGGTTCATTACCAATTAACGTGCTAAATAAATCATTTTGGATGTCCATTTGAGATCTGGCAAAATCCCAAATGCGCACTTCGTCAATTTGACCATCCCACATAGAACCTCCATTTCTTCTACCAATTGTCAGGCCTTCCCCATTCAACACGGTATTAAGTGTCTTCGCACTGGACGACTCCAAATTACCATTTAAATAGAGTTTTACATCGGTACCATCATAAGTCACAGCACCGTGATACCATGTATCAGGCAATAGAATGGTTGTTCCTGCTAAATCATTCGCCTGTCCCCAGAAATATAGTCTTCCCGGGGCATTCAGTGAAGTGATTAAACCAAACAATTGGCTGGCTCCTCCTGAACCATATTGGATAAGGGCCGATTCAGTATCGTTAACCAAGTCCTGGTCTGTTTTAAACCATAATTCTACCGTTCTTGGGGCAGAGCCTATTGGTAGGTTCATAGGATTTGATTGACGAACAAAATCATTAATGCCATCAAAATCCAAAGTATTGCCTGGTTGCACCATAAATCTTGATCCCGCACTCCATGGGGTAAATTGGGCTGTTCCCAAATCTGCCTGAATTCGATAGTAGTAAGGGATACCTGGTGTTAAGCCGACGGATATATTATCTGTTCCGCCGGTAGCTACCATATTCGAAAATTCAATGCTTCCAAAGTTGGGGTCCTCGTCTACTTCAAGGAAGACCATAGTGGCTCCATTGATTGGTTCCCAATTTGCAGTGAAACCAGCAGTGCTGACACTCTTAGCATTCAAGATAAATGGGCGTTGAGCGTCAGAAGCTATCCAGTTAGAAATATTGCCGCTTAGGTCAAAGTTCAATAAGTCACCATCAAATCCATTCAAACTTCCGCCCTGCGCAAAATCTATCAGAGGGGATGTATTGTTGCCTGATGGGATTCCCTGGTCGAAACGATAATAGGCCACTAAACCTGTCTCATCACCATGTAATGTACTGAACATGTTAGTTTGAATTTCGGATTCGGTACGGAATGTGTTCCAAATTCTAACTTCATCCATTTGCCCATCAAATGGGAGTATACCCATCGCCCACCCTAGTTCCAGTGGAGCTGTATTCATGGGCGACGCCGGACTGAGATCGGTTATAATCGTCCTACCAGCATCAATGCCATTGATATAAAATGTATAACTGGACCCGGCTCCTCCCATATCCGTGATCGAAACTGCAACATGCTGCCATTCTCCAGCGATTACACCCGCAGTTGACTGAATCTGGTCACCCTGCCCATCAGGGGAGGCTACAATGAAGCAGAGTATGCCATTCACATCTCCGCGTAACTCAAAGTGCCAATTGTCAAAGGTAGCGCCAATGCCGGCCGTATTTCCTTTGAAGGCAATCGTTTGCCGCGTAGTCAGCGTCTTAGGGTTGACCCATGCTTCAACTGTCCATCCTGCACCAGAAGTTGGATTTAAAGCAGTATTGTGATTAATTGAGACATTATCATCCACCCCATCAAAATCCAGGGCATTACCAGGGGTAACTTTGAATGAAACACTCTCACTATAAGGAGTAAATGCTCCACCACCGATATCTGCTCGAATCCTGTAATAATAGGATGTTCCCTCTGTTAGACTAACTACTACCTGTCCGGCACCCCCGGTAGGCAAACTCTGATTACTGACTAATGGGCTGCCAAAATTGGAATCGTCATCAACATCCACCAAAATATCCACAGCCCCGCCAACTGGTATCCAATTGGCCGTGAAATTTGAAATACTGACGCTGGTAGCATTAAGGAGCAGCGGGGACTGTGCTTCGGATGCTATCCAATTTGACAAATTGGGATTATTGATTCCCAAATCAAACCCAGATAATGTACCATTAACCGCTCTGGCCTGATCAGGTAAAGTAGTAACCGTAGCGTTATTCCCACTTGGTAAACCTTCATTAAATGAGTAATAAGCTGATAAACCAGTTTCATTGCCAACCAGTGATTTATATGAATTTTCCAGTATCTCGGTTGGCGTACGCACTGTTTGCCAAATTCGTACTTCATCTATGGCTCCGGAAAATGCTCCATCAACTGGCACACATATAGTACCTGCCGAATTCAAATTAGCCCCTATTCCCAAGTGGGCCGGACCGGAGGGAATATCAATCGGAAAGGCACCAAGATTTGCGGTTAATACATTGGTCTCCGGAATGCCATTGACATATAGTTTGACACGATCGAGGCCATCATTTGAATCCAATGAGCCATCATAAGTTGCTGCAACATGATACCATTGATTTAGGTTTAGAGCTGTCATTCCTCCAATTGTCCGCTGCTTGGTCAAGGCAAGATCACCATAATAAGTGAACCGAATGGTTCCGTCCTCTTTAAGACTGAGGCCAAATTGCCTTTCATCAGCTGCACAATTAGAAGTGCCACTTTTAGATAGAATAACTTCTCCATTCGCCCCGATAGCGGTTGGATAAATCCAGGCTTCAATGGAGAAAGTATTATCGACACCAGAGAAGACATTGTTAAGTGAATTGCCCAGATCAATAAAATCATCAGCCCCATCAAAGTCCAGGGCATTACCAGGAGCAATCATAAATGATGAACTCGCACTAACATTTGTAGGTCCTCCGGAAACGTCAAGGTCAGCTGACAATCTATAGTAATACTGAATTCCAACCGATAATGGAGTACTAATGGTTGCGCTACCTATAGCCGGAGCAGATTGCATTGAAATCAATGGACTACCAAATGCCGGGTCATCGTCCACATCAATAAATACCTCTGTAGCCTGACTTATAGGCTCCCAATTTGCAGTAAATCCTGAAGTAGAGACGTTGGTAGCATTAAGAATAAATGGCGATCTGGCACCGGAGACTACCCAGTTGGATACAGGTCCATCCAGCATGAAATTGTTTAATAATCCATCAAGGCCATTTACCGTCAAGTCTGGTAAAGTGGTAATACCAGTATTGTCAGCTTCAGGAAATCCCACATTGAAGTCATAATAGGCAATAAGTCCGGTTTCATCTCCAACAAGGGTCCTGAACATATCATCATTGATCAAACTCTCCGATCTGGCAGCGTTCCAAATTCGGACTTCATCCATGCTGCCTTGAAGTTCTCTATCAGATGGATTGGCGCCAGCTACGCCGTCTCCATTACTGCCCAAAAACAAATTGCTTGCATTAGTATAATCGGGTACCCCGAGGGCTCCAATCTGACTTACTTCCAGTTGCCCATTTATGTACAAATAAATATTAGAATTGGCGCCAGCATTCTCAACTACTCCAGCAAGGTGATACCATTTTCCAGCGCCAAGAGATTGTGTTGATGTGACAACTCTGTTAGTGAATGTATTATCACGATAAAGGAAACTAACAGTACCGTCATTGAACAAGACCATTTGATAACCTCCTCCGGGACCACCGAACGCATGCGTAGTTGCAATTACGGCCTGAGCAGAGACATTAGTATATTCTGGATTAATCCATGCTTCAACAGTGAGATTTTGATGACCATAAAAGGCTGGATCATTACCTGCGTCTACAAAGTCATCAACTCCATCAAAATCAAGTGCGTTCTCTTCGACAGGAGGTGCTAAATCAAAGGCATTTGATGGTATCCATTGTGGCTCAGTCACTCCTCCACCTACTCCCATCCAGGTGCCATTGTTGTTATTCAAGCTTCGATCAGGAAGGTTAAAATTAGTTACACCTGACTGGTCAAAGCGGTAATAGGCCAAAAGCCCGGACTCATTCCCAACCAGGGTATTAAAACGATTACCTGCTATCTCACCGGCACTCCTGGCGACACTCCAAACTCTGACTTCATCCATGTCACCATCAAATTGTACTTCGTTAACATCTGTACTATTGCCTAGCAACATGCTGTTGCTAACTACATTGAGCGTTCCTGATAGGTTTGCACTTGCATCCACCTGAACACCATTGACATAAAGGATAACCGGATTGTCAGCCGTCCAGGTCATCGCCACATGGGTCCATTCACTTGTATTAATGTTGAAGCCATTCCCTGAATTAAATCGAGCTACTTCAAGACTTCCTCCCGTATCTACCAGACCGAACAACTCCGGCCCGGCATCACTACCCTCAAGCACTAATGCAAAAGTTGTGGTTCCAGGTCCCCCAGTAGCTCCCTTGCCAATTAGGGTTACCGTCTCATCGGAAGGTCCCGAGGGAATAAAGGCAGGATTAATCCAGCCTTCCACGGTAATTTGAGAGGCTCCTAAAAAATCCGGATTACCCAGATCTACGAAATCATCTACGCCATCAAAGCGGAGTGCATTACCCGGAGGAGCTATGGTACTACCAAATTTCTCATTGGACGGTTCTGAATCACCCACTCCATTACGTGCTCGAACCCTATAGAAATAACCATTGCCTGCAGTTACACTATTGTCAATATGAAATTCAGTCTCCCCTTCTTCCATGCCAACTTGCACAAAATTTGCATTATCGCTAACAGAACGCTCGATAATGAAATCACCCTCGTCAAATGAATTGTCCGTCCAATCCAGCATGATCTCGGTATCAGATACTTCGGTTATAAAAAGATCCAATGGTTTATTGGGCAAGCCGTCCTGTGCCCCGGATGCAACCCAATTGGAAGATGTGGATGTAAGACCAAAATTATTTAATGTGCCGTCGAATGCATTGGCTGTTGCATCGGTCAATGAGGTTAACCCCGTATTATCCATCTCTGCATCCCCCTGATTAAATCCATAATAGGCCACAAGGTTAGCTTCAGCACCAGTAAGATCGAGATGCATATTGTTTCTAATCTCAGTTGTGGATCGAACATCATCCCAAATACGTACTTCATCAATTTGACCATCAAGGAAATCACTGGGTACGGAGATGCCATCGAATTCCTGACCCAAAGACCAGACGTCATTAGCTTGTATAATGAAATCAGCCGTATGAGTACCAGCTATATTACCATCAACATACAAAGTACCTGTAACACCTGATCTAGTATAAGCAACATGATGCCATGTATTGTCCGCTATCACCGGGCCGCTGATCTCCAATGGGAAAACAATATCCGCTACTCCAATTGCATTGTCCTGACCAGCTACTCCTTGATTTGTTACAAAAAGAATAACCCGATTGACGTTGGACCCTCCCTCATCATTTATCGCGAGAAGTGCACCAGTAGTGGTTCCGGTATAAACAGGCTCCAGGTTAATCCACATTTCTATTGAAAAATTAGCCTGCCCTCCTACAAGTGAAGGATTGACCGCAGAAATATCTACGTAATCATTCACACCATCAAAATCGAGCGCATTGTTAGATATCGCAAATGGGTCAACTTCCACCGAACCGATATCAATGATAAAATTGGTGTCTTCATCGCCATCATCAATTCTGATATGATCTCTTTGATCTAAGTCCAAAGGAGGTGTCAATATGGACGGGTCAAATAGAGGATCGCCCGCATCTATGACCGGACTTCCAGCTAAGGGTAGATGGGTAAAAGTAGCGCCCCCATTGTCAGCCAGAGGTCCTAACATGGGATCACCTGTTAGATGCCAGGTCTCGCCACCGGTTCCGTCCTCGACCAGGTTGTTAGAATTAAAAGCGATATTCCCTGCGCTGTTGGTTATTTTGTCATTCGACCCTATTCCTGCCACAATGGTATGAGAGATCTGGAGAGTTGCTCCGGATTCTAAACGAATATTGTCCTGGGGACCATAGATTGTACTGTTACTGATACCTACGTTTGCAAAGCCATCTGTTATTTGTATGGCATCGTTACTAAAGGATGTATTGCCTGAAACTGTAGAATTAACCAATTGCATCAAGGTGGGAGCACCACCTGGTTGAAAATGTATTGCACCGGCATCGAATCCAAGGTTATTGGAAATGGTAGAGCTTCTTATATCAAGAGGGCCCGAGCTAAATATTCCTCCAACTCCCGAACTAATAACATTGCTATTGCCATCAACTGTGGTATTTGAAATGGCCAATGTCCCTTGGTTATAAATGCCACCGCCATTGATGTTTGCACTATTGGACAGGATATTACAACTTTCGATGGTGACATTGAAACCAACTCCTATTTCAATTCCACCACCAAAATCGGTCATCTCATTACCATTCTGGATGGTAAGATTTTCGATGATGACCCTTCCGCTTCCAGTCGTCAAGTCAAATACTTTTACTCCACCACCACCATCAATGATAATGTCATTGTTTCCACCTAATATCGACATGGACTCTGTAACTGCCAGTGAAGTGCTAAGATTAATAGTAAAGTCAGCGCCAAATTCAATCAGCCCTTCCGTGGTAACATCTAAAATAGCCTGGCGTAAACTCCCAGCTCCATTGTCAGCATTATTGACCACGGTAATGAATGCCGGGCTAGAAGAGAACTCAAATGCACCTATATCAACTGTGCCTCCTGATATTTGATTGGTTGGATCATAAAAACGCTCAAACCCGCGTTGGTCTTTAAATAAACTTGCGGCAAAAATATTGCTACCGGCATCTACTGCAGAGCTACTTATTGTAGTGATGGCATGGGTAGGAGTTGGTCCTCCATTGTCAGCTAAAGTCGGGCTAAGCATTGGATCGACATTGCTGCCAAAATCATTTCTGGTAATGTTATTCGATTCTGATAATGGAAGAGGCCCGGCATAGTCATCAGGACTGCCAGTGTTCCAAATAATGGTATTGGACAACACACTAACTTCTGCACCACTTTCATTTAGAAAGGATTCGAACGTTGTCGTACCGTAAATGGTATTGTTAAGCAGTACAGCGGTTCCATTGTTATAAATATCGGCCCCACCATTTAAGGTGGCATTTCCCGACAACGTGGAATTTTGTAAGATCAAATTTCCTCCATCGTTTGAGATCCCCCCACCAAATCCTTCGAATGTGCCACTGTTAGAAATGGTACAGGCATCGACGAAGACCTGACCAGGGCTTATTATGGAAATACCACCTCCACTAGGTGGTCCAGGTCCCTGTGCAAAACCTCTGGTAATGTGTAGATTTCGTAAGGACACAAAACCATCCGGATCATTCAAATCAATCACGAAAATGGTGTTGCTGTCCTCGCCATCTAATGTGATACTTACATTTTGGGCATCGATGAAAAGGTTGGTTGTTATGGTAATATTTCCGGTTGCACTGAGTGGAATTGTACTTCCATCCAGCGATGGATCAAATACAATAAAGTCTGAAGGGGCTGCCGCATTAATGGTGGCTCTTAAAGAGCCTGGCCCATCATCAAGGGCATTGGTTACTATTAATACATTAGGAACCGGTTCAAATTCTATAGCACCAGCATCGACAGTAGCATCAGCCGAGCCTGTTTTGAAAGAATTACTATTGATAAAGCGGTCGTTACCAATCTGATCAGTGGTCAACTCAGCAGAGCTTCCGTCCAATGCCTCAGCATTCTCACCAATGTCAATGGCCGGGCTATTTTCCGGGAGATTATGAACCTTGAGAAAAGTACCGATCGGAGCACTTAAGGCTTGTAACAAAGGGTCTGTAGAGGTGACGTCCGAAGAAACAGCTATGGCATCGAAAGTGGCATCTGAAACTATGCTTCCACCCCCGGAGGTTATGGTTGCGCTAGATAAATCATTAAAATCGCTGGGTGTGGAAAGGTCTGATAGCGTGTTATTGCTGAGTATTGTATTGGCTATGGTAAAATTGGCCGCACTAGCCCCTAATTGAATTCCACCACCGGCCACAGCACTATTCCCATAAAGGGTGGAATTCCGAATAGTTAGGTTTCCATCTTTATTGTTAATGGCACCACCATTTCCCGCCGAAACAGTGTTGCCAGAAAAGGTGCTGTTAATAACTGTAGCGCCAGCCGGACCGCCAATACACAAGCCACCTGCCCCATTGACAGCTGAATTCGCAATAAGGCTGCTATTTAAAATTTGTGTGTCTGTGACAAATCCTCCTGCATAAACCGCCCCCGCATCATCAAGGGCCGTATTGGATTCGAACAAACAGCCCGTGATTTCGGTTAGATCAGCGGTTGCAAAAATTCCACCTCCATCAGTGGTGGCACTGTTATTTATAAAGATGGCATCGTTGATTTGAGCGATGTCACTGTTAGATGTAATTCGAATTGCCCCACCATTGTCCGCAGAATTGGAATCAAAAGTCCCTCCTGTTAAAATGATGTCACCCTCAGCATAGATGGCTCCCCCTCGGTCAAGGGCACTGTTATTATCAAAGTTTGCATCAAATATTGTTGTAAGGCTCTCAAATTCTAACCACAACGCCCCGCCATCGTCACTAGCCGAAATTGAAGCTTGGTTGGAACTGAACTGCGTATTTGTTACCACCAAATTTCCCCCGGCGTTGGCAATGGCACCACCTCCACTGGCAATATTGTTAGTAAATTGAGACTCTTGTACATTTAAGTTGGCATTGGTGCCTACGAGAATAGCTCCTCCATTTGACCCATTTACATTACCATCAATAAAGGTTAAGTATCTCACGGTAGCTGTAAACAACCCATTAAAATTAAATATCCTCGAAGCCCCATTTCCTGATATAGTGATGTCCTTTCCAAAGCCGCTTATGGTTACTGCACTAGTGATGGTAATTTCCCCAGTAGTCAAGACTATTGTTTGGCCATCAAGTGATATGTCGAAAAGAATAGTCTCACCACCGATTCCATTCGCATCAATAACTGCTTGTCTTAAGCTACCAGCACCCGCATCATTAGTATTGGTAACGAAAATTTGTGCGTTTGCACTATTCAATAAAAGTAGGCTAAAAACAAAGCCCAGAATGATATTGTTGAGGCCCTTCATATCTTAAAACGGAGTATTTGACAATAATTATCAAAACCGACTCGTGTCTTTAATAGCTGGAGCAGCACCAATCAAGGCTCTAAATAAACTTAATTGAAATGCGGACATCTAAATTAGTTTATTTCAATCTAATATGAAAGAAGTCCTATTTCCTCTTGGTATGTATTCATGGCATGACTTCGAGTCATGCCATGAATCCTATCAATCTAGGATTACCCGATAAGTTGCTACCGGTAGATTCGCCTCATTAATATCTATCACATTGAGCAGATAAACGCCCCGTTCTACTTTCGATACATCAATGCTGAGTTCTCGGAACTCCCCGTCTTGTATCTTATGAGTTTGCACAATCTGACCAGTCAGATCTATCAATCTCACTTCCAATGAGGCACTGTTCAGCTTCTCATAGGCTATGGTGAGGTAATCATTCGCCGGGTTCGGATAAACCTCCAAATTCTTGAAGTACTTTCGGTAGAAGCCTGTCTCCTCGATCAATTCC
>JAJCYL010000024.1 GCA_029262955.1 Cytophagales bacterium
TAATAAAAGGCCAAGACAAGAAATAAGAGACCTATAATGGCATGAAGTATGCCCCAGTATTCCATCTTTACCCAAAATAGACTGTGATTTCGTTTCAGTTCAATTTCTTCTCCGGTTTCCTTATCGATTACTGTTTTGGATTGGCCATTCCACTTCTTACCAAAATGCCAGCTAAAAGCAGCGGCCATAAAAAAAGCGACAGCAAAAGCAATTACCCCCTGACCGTCAGGGGCTATTGAAATTGTTAGCACCAGTGATAATAAGAGAACTAAAATTGTAAAGATTCCTTTACCACTCCAAATAATCATTATCTCAATTAAATTATAGTTACAATATATGTGTAGTCATAAACATACCACAACTTTTTACTAATTTTCATTACGTTATGAGACTAGGAAACAAAGTGGCCTTAATCACAGGAGGAAGTAGCGGCATTGGAAGAGAAACATGCCTGTTATTCGCTAATGAAGGTGCCAAAGTGGTTGTCGCCGACGTCAATGATGAAGCCGGCAATGAAACTGTTGACTCCATTCATTCAGGTGGAGGGATGGCCACCTATATTCATGCCGATGTTTCCAATAGTGATGATTGTAAATCAATGATTGATCACGCTGAAAAGACATTTGGCAGCCTAAATATTCTTTTTAACAATGCAGGAATCATGCATAGTGCAGATGACAATGCTGAAGTCACCGACGGGGATGTTTGGGACCTGACCATGAATATTAATGCAAAGGGAGTATTTCTGGGCTGTAAGTATGGAATTCCGGCACTGAGAAGAGCTGGGGGTGGCTCAATAATCAATACTGCATCATTTGTAGCATTATTAGGAGCCGCTACACCCCAAATAGCATATACTGCCAGTAAGGGTGCAGTTTTAGCGATGACTCGCGAATTGGCAGTGGTACATGCCAGGGAGAATATCAGAGTTAATGCGCTATGTCCCGGACCGCTAAAAACAGAATTACTGATGAAATTCCTGGATACCGAAGAAAAGAAACAGCGTCGATTAGTACACATCCCCATGGGCCGGTTTGGTGAAGCTCATGAAATGGCTAAAGCAGTACTTTACCTTGCTTCTGAGGAATCCTCGTTTGTGACAGGAACTGAATTTGTGGTCGATGGAGGAATTACTGCTGCTTATGTTACACCTGAGAAATAACCGAAATTGTGAAGCTGAACCTACTGATGCCTTTCTGCTTGAAGCGTGCCTTTCGACCAGCACAAATAGGACAAAGTAGATAATATGGCTATATGAGTAAATTCCAGATTATATCACCGGTTGATGGTTCTATTTATGCAGAACGCACTTATGCGACAAGTGAAGAAATAGAAACCGCCATAACTACTGCAACAAATGGTCAAAGACAGTGGAAGAATACCAGTATTGAAAAACGCAAAGCGATTTGCACCAGGGCCGTTCAATACTTTCAAGACCATGTGAAGGATATAGCCCTTGAGATCACTATGATGATGGGTCGGCCTATACGATATACTCCATTTGAAATCACCGGAGGATTTAAGGAAAGGGCTCAATACATGATAGATATTGCCAGGGACAGCCTGGCAGATATCCAACCTGAAGAGATTAGTGGTTTCAAAAGATTAATTAAAAAAGAGCCTTTGGGCACAATATTGGTCCTTTCTCCATGGAATTACCCCTATTTAACCGCGGTTAATGCAGTCATTCCTGCGATTCTATCTGGCAATACTGTGATTCTCAAACATGCAGAGCAGACTGCCATTTGTGCGGAGCGTTTTGCGCAAGCTTTCAATTTTGCTGGATTACCAAAAGGGGTGTTTCAATTTCTGCATGCGACCCATGACCAGGTGGCTGAAATAATTAAGGATGAGCGAATTGATCATGTGGCTTTTACAGGATCTGTAGATGGAGGTAAAGCAATTCAACATTCAGTAAATCAGCGTTTTATATCTACAGGATTGGAGCTGGGAGGTAAGGATGCCGCCTATGTGCGTGAGGATGCAATTCTCAAGCCCACTGTTGAGAATTTGGTAGATGGCAATTTCTTTAACTCAGGACAATCTTGCTGTGGCGTTGAGAGAATATATGTACACAAAAAACTCTATGACCGTTTTGTGAATATGTTCGCCCAAATGACTGTAGAGTATAACATCGGCGATCCAAGAAACGAAGAAGTAACTATCGGACCAATGGTGCGAGTCTCAAATGCGAAAAAGGTACAAGATCACATCAACGATGCATTGTCCAAAGGGGCTCGTTCAATAATTGACCCCAGTACATTTCCCAGTCATCTTGGCCTACCCTATTTAACTCCCCATATTCTAGTTGATGTGGATCATAGTATGGACATAATGACCCAGGAAACATTTGGACCGGTTGCGGCCATCATGAAGGTCTCTGACGATGACGAGGCCATTGACCTTATTAACGACAGCAAATATGGGCTGACCGCCTCTATTTGGTCCGCTGACAACGACAAAGTGTTTGAACTGGCAGACAGAATTGACGTAGGGACGGTTTTCATGAATCGGTGCGATTATCTTGACCCCGCATTGGCCTGGAATGGTGTAAAAAGCTCTGGAAAAGGATGTACACTATCTGCCATGGGCTTCGATCAATTTACAAGACCGAAATCGTACCATTTAAGGTTAGTATAATGAAAACAGCTCTATTGGTATGTGATCATATACGAGATGAATTAGTTCACATTAATGGCGAATACCCTGAAATGTTCGCTAAACTTTTACCCTCACTTGAATTTGATTCTTTTTGGGTTTGTGATGAGCAATTTCCAAGAATCGACGATTACGATTCTTTTATATGCACTGGTTCCAAAAATTCGGTATATGATAATATCTCCTGGATCCAAAAACTACAACAATTCATGTCCGATGCCTATCAGGCTGAAAAAAAGCTCGTTGGCTCCTGTTTCGGACATCAGATGATTGCTCAGTCACTTGGCGGGCGAGTGGAAAAAGCGTCCACAGGTTGGAGCATTGGAGTGGAAGAATT
>JAJCYL010000025.1 GCA_029262955.1 Cytophagales bacterium
TACATTTTTAAGATCCCAAAAATCGATGGTTTCTCCAATGGCCTTATGAGGATCTTGGACCCCAATTTTCTTCATAAAAGATTCATTGATGATTACAGAAGTTATGCTGTCATGAGTAGATACATTTCTGCCTGCCAATAAAGGGATATTATACATTGATAGATAATGTTCATCTATCGGCTTATGTTCTACTCCCCATTTTTCATCATTTGAATGATGCTTTACAGAGGCCCACCATTTGTTAGTTGTGGAAGAGGGTGTATTGAGAGAAAATGTAACTTCTTTGATTGGCGGGAATTGTAATAAATCATTTCTTAGTCTGTCCAGATTCTTATCCCTGTCATCGGGAATGTCTACAGTTAGCACTGCCTCCTTATTAAAACCCATACTTTGTGTGCTAAAAGAATAGATTTGAATGGCAATCACGATTGTGCCTATTATTAAGATTTGGGATATCATCATTTGAGTAACTACCAATGCCCTCCTTAAAATAAGACCACCTGAATTGGCATTTCCTAAAGATAATTTCATGCTCTTAAGTGCATCAAACCTGGAGGAAATAAGTGCAGGATAAAACCCGGCTACTATGCAGATCAATACTGAGGATGCAAACGTTGAAATGAGAATAGTGGGTTGAAAAAGTAGTTCGAAATGAATAGGAATATCCAGGTAGATATTGACGTACGGTATGGTCAGACCAACTAAAAGAATTGAAAGAAATGTTGACAAAAATGTTAACAAAAATGTGCCAATAATAAATTGTAAGATCAGTTGCTGTCGAGAACTGCCGAGTACTTTTCGAATGCCAACTTCTTTGGACCGCTTAATACTAACTGCGGTAGTTAGATTGACAAAATTTATGCAGGCAGCAGCTAGTACTAACAATCCTATTAAAAACCATCCCCAAAGTGATTCTCTGGATGTAAATCTTTTGGAAAAGTTTGTGACGCCTGGTATTACATCAAAGTGAGCATCGCTTAACGGTTGTAAATAGTGAGCGGTGTATTTCTCTGCCTGCTCCGGTCCAAGGTGTCGAGTCACCATATCTGGAAACTTGTGATTGGTCGTTTCGGCATCAGTATTGAGCTTTAGTAACACAAATGTTTGATGTTTCGAACTTGATCCTCCATTATATGTTTTTTGATAATGATTGGTAATTTCGAATGTGGCATAAGAAACCACTACTCTCATGGGGAAATCCGTATTTTCGGGTGATTCTTTAATAATACCAGAGATGGTCAGGTCGTATCGGTTGTCGATCTTTATTATTTTTCCCAAAGCATTTCCATCGAAAAAATCTTCCTGTAGGCGTTCATCGATAACTACTTGTCCTGGTTCAGAAAGTGATGTGGCCGGACTACCAACTACCCATTGGAAATCAAACAATTCAAAAAAAGAAGGTGTTGCAAAATAGGTATTGGGAATTTCGATCAAATTCTCACCAATTTTTATTTGTCCTCCACTTTTTTCAAATTGGTACGCAACTGCTACATTTTCAATTTCCGGAAACTCTGTTTGAAGAATTGCCCTTAGACCGTGTGGGGATCCTGTATCATATGTAAACGTTGGTTCCTGGGGATCTCCTTTTAGAACTCTATAAATACGATCCTTTTTGGCATGAAAATCATCATGGCTCAATTCAAATTGGATAAATAGAGCGACAAAGAGTGCTACGGAAATGCCCAGGGTTAGTCCAACGACATTTATGATTGTGTATGACTTCTCTTTTCTATAATTTCTAACTGCTACGATAAAATAATTCTTTAACATGCCATATCTATTTAATCTAAAATCACCCCCAAGTGACTTCACAATTCCGGGCCGGAAAAGCTGGATGATATCTCTTAAAAGGAGCCACTTGGCCTTTTTTATTCCAAAAACGTTAATTCTACCTTCAAACTTTTCTAGCAAATCCCCCTCAATATCCTCCCTGAAATCCGGGTGGCAAAACCAGCGGAAAAAGCGGAGGGGGAGGCGTGGAGGGTTCATTGTCTTTAACTATGATTAGATTGATTTATTGATGGACTATGACTAGGAGACTTCATGACCCTTTTGAATTGGAGGCTTTTGCTGCCAAAATTGATAAGCAAGCCAACTTCACGGTTATAAGCTTCAAGATAATTAATGGCTTGAGCCAGGTGGACGTCTTCAAGTTTGATCACTGCTTTTAGCTCGACCATTACAACATCATGAACAAAAAAGTCTACCCTTCTTGTACCGATTTGGATTCCTTTATAGAATAGGTCCATTTCAAACTCACGTTGAAATTCAATGCCCTGCAACCCAAATTCTATTGCAAGCGCTCTCTGATATATAACTTCCTGAAACCCGTTACCAAGTGCTTTGTGAACTTCCATTGCACAACCGATTATTTTAGCAGTCAGATTGGAGTGTTTATATTTTTTATCGATGTGCTTCATTCTAAACTTTTATTAATTGAATCATAGTTAAAGACGATTATGACTCCCAGGCCAACTTTGGAATGGCTGCCCATAAGCCCAACCTTTTTTCCTTAGAATCTTCAAGCGCCTTTTTCCCGAAATTACTAACCGAGAAATAACGTTTTCTTTTGCCACCCCTTACTTTGGTGGCTTCTCCGAATTCAGAGGTCAGATAACCTTTTTTTTCCAGCCTCCTAAGAGCAGTCTGCATGGCACCCATACTTACTTTCCGGTTAAGCCTCTTTTCCATTTCATCAATGATGGCAATGCCGTAAGCTTCACCATGTAGAATAGCAACCGTCAGGAGTACCACTTCTTCAAACTCACCTAAATAACTCTGTCCCATAGAAATGTATTTACCTTAAATGTAGTAAATATATTATTAATACCTAATTTGTAGTTTTAATAAAATGAAGCCATAGTATGGCTGCGAGCCATATTTTGACTATTGCCTAAAATTTTGGGAAGCGCTTATTAAAGCGTAGTAATGCCATGGCTCCAAGCCATGGCATTACTATTTCTTGAGAGAATGGCGGTTTAAATGGCGTCAAGAGCACTGGCCAGGTCACCTATCAGGTCTTGCGAATTTTCAATTCCCGCTGAATATCGAACCAGATTTTCAGGAATTCCTAACATTTTTCGTTCCTCAGGAGTGGTTTCAACGTGGCTAGTGGTCTTGGGCGGGCCGGCTATGGTGTCAACAGAACCCAGATGAGCGGCTAATCTTGCCAGCTTCAATTGTGGTAAGAATTTCTTAACCGTCTCGTAATCACCCTTGAGGGAAAAGCTAAGTACACCACCAAACCCGGTCATTTGTTTTTGGGCAATTTCATGATTGAGGTGGGTACTCAGGCCAGGGTAGAAGACTTCCTCAACCCTGGCATGAGATTTCAAAAATTCGGCTATGCTCTGAGCATTTTCATTGTGCCGCAACATGCGCAGCTCTAATGTCTTTAATCCGCGAAAAATAAGGTAAGCTGATAATGGATGAAGGGAGGCTCCATTTATTTCTCTGTAACCGTAAACTTGCTTAACCAGGTCTTCCGAGCCACAAAGGATACCACCTAGTGCATCCGCATGCCCTCCTAAAAACTTTGTAGCGCTATATACGACTAAGTCTGCTCCTAACGCTAGAGGTCGCTGGTTGATTGGCGTGGCAAAAGTATTGTCCACCACGACAATAGCTCCCATACTTTTTGCGGCGGTGGCCAGTCTTTTTATATCAATAATTTTTAACGTAGGGTTTGTCGGTGTCTCCAGGTAAAGCAAGTCACACCCCTTACTGATTTCTTCTTCGATCTGATCAAAGTCTGAAGTGTCACACAATTGGACATCTACGCCTCTGGGTGGCAGAAAATTCATAAATATGGCGCTCGATCCTCCGTAGGTGTCTTTTTGTGAAACAACACGTTTGCCGGGAGTTAGAAAAGTGTAGAGTGTATTGCTAATTGCTGCCATTCCGGTGGAAAAGCTAGTACATGCCTCAGCACCTTCCAGGGCCTTCATTTTTTCTTCGAGGACAGATATGACTGGATTGGTATTTCGACTATAGATATGGCCTTTTTCATTGCCCAGGGCAACCTCATACCAATGATCCAAATCTTCATAACCATAGGCTACATTTAGAGATACTGGGGGTACAGTTGCTCCCTCGGTAAATAGTGGTGATTCACCAGCCCACACAGAAGCGGTTCCCATTTGATCTTCAGACCACTTTTTGTTCTTTTTGCTCATTTTACTAGAGGTGTTCTCACTTTTTCTTTTAATTGGTTTTTGCTAGAGATTTATTTGCCAATGAAGGAAAGTTTATCGGTGATTTGCGGTGCCGCGTACCTTGTTCAAATGAATAGGTGATCTCAATAAGAGCTGGTTCATCAAACATTCTGCCTAAAAATTGCAGACCAGCTGGTAAGTTGCCTGAGGAGAAACCCATT
>JAJCYL010000026.1 GCA_029262955.1 Cytophagales bacterium
TTTGCCATATCTGTAACCAGAACCAACAGCTTTAAGCAGGAGTTTACTTACGATGGTTTTAGTAATGAAAGCTCCGTCGCTGATTTTTTTATTGAGCAAGCAAACGGCCTTCCTGTCAGTGTATTGGAAAATGAGGATGCCATCTTTGACTCCGGTACAGAGTTATTGTCCCTGGCTTTCAACAGTTTCGTCATTAATCCAGAGGCGAACAATCAATATTCGACGTTCCTGGGTATCGAACCTCGTCAGCAGGAAACTGTCAAGTTATCGGGTTCTCAGTACCAATGGAATTTTGCAGCAGGTGGCAATTACATGGACAAACTCTACTTTGGAGGAGGTTTGGGTATAGCCACATTAAATTATAAGATTAAGAAGACTTTCAGAGAAAGCGAATACCTGTTATTTGATGATCCGGATCAGGAAGATGAGGGAGTAAATGATTTAGTTATTGCTGAAGAAACCAACATTGACGGTATTGGAGTTAACCTCACCTTTGGAGTAATTTTCAGACCTGTAGACGTGATCACCGTGGGTCTATCCTACGTGAGTCCGACGTGGTATGAAATTAATGATGAAACTTTTAGCGACCTTTCTGTCAGTTACAATGACATAGATTTCAATGGAGAGATATTAGGAAATTTCGATTTGCAGGGAAGAATATTCGAAAGCAATTACAGCCTTAGAACTCCATCCAAATTGAATTTCGGCCTGGCCTATTTCTTCGGTAAAAATGGTTTTGTTACCGGTGATGTAGAGATGGTTGACTACTCCAATGCTAATCTTGGCTCAGATGATTTCTCCCCAACCGCTGACAATCAAACCATCCGAAGTCTGTACAAAAGAGCAGTGAATTTCAGGTTAGGTACGGAGTACCGCATTGACAATTTCCGCTTACGTGCAGGTTATGCCTATCGTGCTGATCCTGTTAAAAATTCAGTGGTCAAAGGTGATCAACAAAACGTGACTTTCGGTGTTGGATACAGAAACAAGAAGTTTTTCGCAGACCTTGGAGTGATTAACACGTTTGGAGATACAGCCTACAGCCCATATTTCCTCTCTGATAACACTCAACCAAGTATTGCGGTAGACGATAGAACAACAAATGTCGTGTTAACTGTCGGTTTGAGCTTCTAATAGCAATCTCAAAAAGCTGTCAGGTATCTTCATACGCTTGGGACAAGTCGAAAAATCCAAAACTTGAGCGATAGGCCTTAAAGATGTTGGTATTGTACTGGTTATAGACCTCAGCAAATGAGGTCATAACCTTTGCTTTAATTTTAGGGTCTCCGTCCAAGATCTCCTGGATGTTCACATGGGGTACCACATACAGATCAGCACTGTCGGAAGTGACAATGCTGGTATAGATTCTTCTGGAATCTTTTAAGAGTGCATTGTCACCGAATGCCTCTCCTGACCCAATCGTGGTTAGTGAGTGAAACTCATTATTGATGTCTATACTCATGGATACTTTCCCATTCTTAATGATATAAAGGGCATTACTTGGGTCATTCCTGAAAAAAACCACCTCTTCCAGTTTATAAGACCTCAAATACATATGAGGAGTGAATTGGATCATTTCGTCGTAACTTAATCCTTCAAATAATTTGATTCTGGCTAGGAATCTGAAAAGATTAAGGTCCTGACTTGAATATGATTTCTTGAATGGATTAAGCATCTTTTGGAATCATTGTGATCTCTAATACCTTCGAAGTGTCATCGGTGATTTTGAACTTATCACTTATCTGCCGGCCAATTACCCAAGCTATTTCATGGCCTGAAGAAAGTACTAACTGGCGTTCTTTCAAGTTTAAAGGAATTTTTCTGTCAATCATAAAATCGCTAAGCTTTTTTTTACCACTCATCCCTAAGGGCGTAAAGTAATCTCCGCTCTGCCAGCTACGGATCACCAACGGATATTTCAAGGCACTTAGATTGAGGGCAGCAATTTCTTGGTTGTCTCGAATTGAGTATTCATTGCGGTTAACTTCATTAAATACTAATTTTTGATACCTCGTCTCTAAAAAAGAGTCTCGATTTTCGTACTCGTAATACTCAGTCTCGGGTTTATTACTACTAATCCACAACTTACCCCGATCAATGTTTAATTGATGGCTATTGGAGTAAAACATGAGCCCGGTTTCCGTTAAGTTCTTAAGGATCTGATCGATCTGATGCTGGTTGAAATTGTATATCAGTAATTGAAATGAAACAAAGGCCGTTGTTCTATTTGGTGGCTGAATAGCATTTAGGTCAATCACGACATCTTCCTCAGTTTTTTCAAGCGATTCGATCTCGATTTTCTTCATCTCCTCCTCAAATACCTCTCCAATTTGAGAAAGGTAATTCGCGGTACGACTAAGTGACTCATTAATGCCTGGGTTGATGCGCTCAAGTCTTGGAATTATCTCCTGACGAACAAAATTTCGATGGTATTTTAATTCACGATTTGATTGATCCTCCCGCCATTTAAGACCCTGCTCATTTGCATAATCAAGAATCCGTTGTTTACTGGCAAATAGCAATGGACGAATAATTTTATCTCGCTTAATGGGTATTCCTTGTAGTCCTTTTAAGCCAGTCCCTCTTGTGAGATTAAGAATCACAGATTCAGCTTGATCATCTTGATGATGTGCAGTTACGATGTGAGTATAATTGTGTGCGTTGCATAGCTCTTCAAACCAATCATACCTCAGTTTTCTGGCTGCCATTTGAATAGATATCACTTGCTCTTTAGCAATTCTATCTGTTTCAAACCTCCGGGTGTGCAATTTTATATCCCATCGGGTTGATAGCAACTCCACTAACGCCTGATCTTTATCAGAGGCTTCATCTCTCAGTTGGAAATTACAATGCGCCCAGCATACATCATATTCACACTGGTTTAACAAATGGCATAAAGCTATTGAATCCACTCCACCGCTTATGGCAATAAGCAATTTCGAATTGGAGCCAATCAGTCGGTTTTCTCTTATAAATTGTCTAAAATCTGCAAGCAATTCCATATAGTCGTCCTAAATTTGTTAACAAATTCATGACTCGGTGGTTAAAGATATAGTTTGCATGACTTCTTTAAAGAAAAATATCGCACATGGCCTGTTATTAGCCTTTTTGGCCGTATTTGGATTGGAGTTGATAGGAGATAGTGCCCTCAATCAACTATGGGAAAATATGAAAGTATCAGAGATCCCATTTGACGCTGAAGAAGAGGAAAAGTCAGATAAAGAAAAGAAGTGGGATGACAGGGTGGTATACATAGCCGAATTTGAGCTTAATAATCAAGCTACATTGAGAAGTAAATTCTCACATACAATACAATACTCAAGTATACCTCACAAGATAGTCACTCCACCTCCTGAGTTTCGGTTATAACCTCAAAGACGTCAGCTGTCGTCAACAAACAGTATTCTATTCTCTTTTAACATCTGGTCCATGAGTCCTCTCGTAGACCTAAAACATGGATTCTGAAATGAAAGAAAAACTATTTGAAATAAATAATTTTAAAAGCGACTTATCCGCCAGTATCATAGTCTTTCTTGTTGCTGTGCCACTTTGTTTAGGTATAGCACTGGCGTCAGGCGCACCAATGTTTGCCGGTATAATTTCGGGAATTGTTGGTGGCATTGTGGTTACGACGTTTAGTAAGTCTTCCCTTGGAGTAAGTGGTCCGGCCGCTGGCTTGGTGGTTATCGTCCTTTCGGCAATCAATGACCTGGGGTTTGAAGTCTTCCTGTTAGCCGGTGTAATTGCAGGTATAATTCAGATCATTTTAGGGGTGGTTAGAGCAGGAGTTATTGGGTATTACTTCCCTTCCTCAGTTATTAAGGGGATGTTATCAGGCATCGGTCTTATCATCATTCTAAAACAAATTCCTCATGCCTTTGGTTACGACCGTGACTTCGAGGGAGATAATACCTTCTTGCAAGCAGATGGTCATAACACTTTTTCGGAGCTTTTTTATATGCTTGACTATATAACTCCTGGAGCCTTAATAATTTCAGTTGTCGGAGTTACGATTATACTTTTATGGGAACAGCCTTTTATGAAAAAGATTAAGCTTTTTCAAATCCTGCAGGGCCCATTGGTTGCTGTTTTGTCCGGAATTGGTCTAAACCTGGCTTTTAGCTCTGTTCCATCGCTGGTTCTTGCAAAGGAACATCTCGTAAATGTTCCAGTCTCAGAAAACATCCTTGGTTTTATTAGCCAATTCCAGTTTCCTGATTTTAGCCAAATCGGCAATCCGGATGTTTACGTAGTAGCGATCACACTGGCTGTCGTTGCCAGCCTGGAGACATTGCTTTGTGTTGAAGCTACTGATAAGCTGGATCCAAATAAAAGGATAACTCCAACCAATACCGAGCTTCGAGCTCAAGGCATTGGGAACATCGTTTCCGGTTTAATCGGAGGCTTACCAATAACTCAAGTGATTGTAAGAAGTTCTGCCAATATCCAATCAGGTGGCAAAACAAAAATGTCAGCTTTTTTGCATGGTGTATTTCTACTTCTCTCAGCCATGTTTATTCCTAATGTGCTCAATCTTGTACCTTTGGCAAGCCTGGCAGCGATATTATTAACTGTGGGATACAAGTTGGCCAAGCCTTCCATCTTTATCGACATGTATAAGATAGGAAGAAGGCAGTTTATTCCTTTTGTGATCACTGTCATGGCCATTTTATTCACAGATTTATTGATGGGTATTACCATTGGTTTGACGATATCAATTTTTTACATTCTTCTAAATAATTTAAGGAAACCCTATGATCTCAGACGCGACCATACTGATACAAGAGAAACTTTTTATATTGAATTAGCTGAGCATGTATCATTCTTGAACAAAGCCAAGATTTTACAAACCATTAAGAATATTCCTGATAAATCTTTCGTGGTAATTGATGCGACCAACTCTCAAAATATCGATTATGATGTGTTAGAGATACTGGATGATTTTGAAGAAAATGCTCCTCATAGAGGCATTGACCTAAAGATCATTGGTTTTGAAGAAGGCCTGCATACAAAGGGACACTGGACCCGCCATTCGGATGAGTACAATAATACCATTGAAGTCGCCGCCACTACTTAAGATTTGAGCCATATCACATAATTTCACGCTATTAAACAAAGTAAACGAACACCTGAATCATGAAATTACAATCCCTAATGTCAACAGCATTGCTACTGAGTAGTTTAACGGTTTTTGGGCAAATAAAAACACCCGACGCAAGCCCTGCATCGACGATTTCGCAAAGTATTGGTTTCAGTACCGTAACCATTGATTATAATCGACCGCAGTTAAAGGGCAGAGATATGTTTACAAACCTCACCCGGGAAGGTGAAGTATGGCGCACCGGAGCTAACATGTCTACCAGACTCACTGTTACTGGAGAGGTAACCATTGAGGGTAAATCTTTACCTGAGGGGAAATATTCCATTTATTCGATTCCTGGCAAAAAAGAGTGGACCATCATAATCAACAATAAGATTCAATGGGGTACGGTGTATAATAAGGAAGAAGACTTCCTGCGCTTTACTGTTCCAACTAAAAAGGCAGCTGTAAAAAGTGAATCTTTCACTTTTTACTTCTCTGATGTCACTGAAGAAAGTGCAAACCTTGGCTTTACCTGGGAAAACACTAAAGTGGAAATGAGCATGAAAGCCCCTGTTCATGAAAAAGTCTTGGCTCAGATTAACCAAGTGATGAGTGATGAGAGCACTGCCGAAGTTGGTGATTTTTATGCTGCTTCTAATTATCATTTAGAAAAAGGGTTAGATGCCAAAAAAGCATTAAGATGGGCCAATATCTATGTCGAAAAGGACGGGGATAAATACTGGGCGCATCGTTTACAAGCAAGGGCGCTTGCGGCAAATGGCAAGTATAGTGAAGCCATTAAAGCGGCAAACAAATCCACAGAATTAGCCAAAGCAGCAGGAAATATGGATTATGTCTATAACAATGGCAAATCTATCGCAGAATGGAAAAAAGCCAAATAGGATAAGCACTGACACTTTTAGAACTGCTATCAAAATGAGCCAGTCGAGATCTTTTTAAAAGGAGATTCGACTGGCTTTTATTTTATTACGTGGTTATTACCACGGGGAAAGAGTTCCCTAATTATCCAGTTTGAATTCAATGGTTATCTGAGTCTCCTGTGCTATTGGTGCCCCGTTAGATAATGACGGAGCCCAGGCAGGGCCATCGGTCACCAATCTGATGGCTTCTTCATCACAGCCACTACCCAGTGACTTGACTACCCTGATATTGCTTAATTCTCCATTTGATTCTACCGTAAAACTCAATTCTACCTGACCCTGGACACCTTGTCTAAACGCTTCATCCGGATATTTCATATCTAATTGTAGGGCCTCTAAATATTTAACTAGCCCCAATTCCGGTTCGGCATCCTTTCTTCCAACTGGAGATATTGTGGATTTTGCACTTCTTTCTATACCTGCAGGAGAACTGGCTTGACGCTTTCTAAGCGCTTCCGTTTGAATATCTTCTTCTATAAAGTCTTCAGAAGGCTGACTCAATACTATAGTGGGTTGAGGTTCTTCTTCGGTATCAAAATTGACTTCAAAATCACCTTCGTCCTCTTCAGCAAATGCAAGATCCTGAACCTCTGTAACGGATTCGCCCCCCGCTCCGGCGGACCTTGCAGTCTCTTCAACTGCCTGAAGAGTGATGACCTCCAGCTCGGGCTCTTCAAATATTGTAGTATCAGCTTCCTCAGGAACTGGCTCCTCCAAAGCTGGAGCAACCGTTTGATTTTGTGCTACGAGAGTTTCATCAGGCTCCTTGGCTTTGCTAATTGATGGCGCCTCTTCTTTTAGCTCCTGGCTATCTTCTTTGAGGTCATTAAAAGCAATTGATGTTGAATCCGAAACAGGAAGTTCTGTTTGTTCCGATGGCCCCTCACTTTGAGCAACTATGGTTACGCTGTCTTTTTGCAGGTTAAATACGAAATAGATGCTCACCAAGAGCAGCGCAATTACAGCTGCAATGCCGTAGTGCCGATAGGTCCCCTTCGAAGGAGCTGGTTCAGTTATAGTTTTAGTCTCAGTAACACCTACCTTGCTGTTTAATTGCTGGGAAAGTTTGGCTACATCATTTCCAATATCAGCTGAGGAAGCCTCAAAACCATCCATTGCCTCATTACAAAACTCGCAGTCCAACAGATGTCTTTCAATCGTATGCATCTCTCGACGACTTAGTACACCTGCCAAATAGTATTCCATTTGCTCAGCAGATACATGGTCCATATGATAATTAGACTTGCTCACGGTTCTTCTCGACACATATTTTTAGATTTCTCTTAGCATTTTGAATGTAGCTCTTCACCTTTTTTAACTTAAACCCTGTTTGGACGACTATATCTTTATAACATTTCTGTTCTATAAAAAATAAACGCACACTGAGTTTCTGTTCTTCCTTTAATTCTTCAATGCAATTCTCCAGCAAAATCAAATCATCCTCCAATGTACTATCATCATGATGCACGGGCACAGAGAATTCCATAGACTCCTGAGAAATAATTGCGGAATCACTCTTTTCACTGTGACCGGTAGATGACCTCAACTTCATCAAACAGAAATTCTTTGTGGTTACATGTAGCCAACTTTTGAAGTTTTCAACTTTATGTTTTTTTAAGTCGGTAATTAATTTTTCGAAGATAGTCATCACCACATCCTGGCTCTCTTCACGGTCTTTAAGGTATTTCAAACTTACCCCGTAAACCAAGTGTAGATACCTACTATAAAGAGTACCCAAGACCTCAAGATCACCGGAATCAGCATATTCTACAAGCAATTCTTGGTCTGTTGATATTGATTTAGATGATGGCTCGGTGACAAACATTAGTTAAAGATCAAAAAATTGGATGAAGATGTAAAGTGGCAAGGCCGGGTAGTGAGTTTTTTGAAAGTAAAACGACTTCTCAAGAACGGTAATATCAGTCTAACTATTGTTAATTTTAAACATTTTAAACTCTTTTATATTTCCTTCCTCTCAGGGTCTCCTGCAAGGGACCCTGAGAAGTGCATTTCACCCTTAGCGGAGCTGTAATATGGCGTCAAGATATGAATTATAGATTTCGTCATTGCCAGCATAGCGAAGTAATCTCCCACTTTTGCTAATACGTCATTGCCTTTAGGCGCTTGCCGAAGCAATCTCGGAATCGTTAGATTGCCTGCCGCCTACCGGGCAAGGCAGGCTTCACGGCTTGCCAAGAAGGCACTTCTAGCGCAAGCGTGTGGTATTAAGCTCCGTGGCTATTGCCGAAGTAATCCTTCCTCTCAGGGTCTCCTGTAAGGGACCCTGAGAAGAGCATTTCATGTAGGAAGACCCTTAGCGAGCTGTAAAGGTATACCCTCCTCTGTATCTGAACCAATTACATTCTCTAGCGCAAGCGTCCGCTTGTGCTCACCAAGTAGGAAAAATAAATTCAGGGATCAGGATAGTTTGCATTTCCTTCCTCTCGGGGTCTCCTGCAAGGGCCCCCGAATAAAGTGCATTTCACATAGGAAGACCCTTAGCGAGCTGTAAAGAAGCACTTCCAGCGCAAGCGTCCGCTTGTGCTCACCAAGTAGGAAAAATAAATTCAGTGATCAGGATAGTTTGCATTATCCTTCCTCTCAGGGTCTCCTGAAAGGGACCCTGAGAAGTGCATTTCATTTAGGAAGACCCATAGCCAGCGGTAAAATGGCACAAGCGGACGCTTGCGCCAGCGTGTGGTATTAAGCTCCGTGGCTATTGCCGAAGTAATCTCTTAAAAACATCCCCCTTGCCTCCTTCAAAGCCTTCAAAGGGGGAGTGGAACGCTTGAATTAAAACGTATCGACTCCTCCCTTGAGGGAGGTGCAGGAGGGTGTTTTAAGGTATACTCTCCTCTGTATCTGAACTAATTACTCCAATCCTTCCTCTCAGGGTCTCCTGAAAGGGACCCTGAGAAGTGCATTTCATACAGGAAGACCCTTAGCGAGCTGTAAAGGTATACCCTCCTCTGTATCTGAACCAATTACATTCTCTAGCGCAAGTGCTCACCAAGTAGGAAAAATAAATTCAGGGATCATCATAGTTTGCATTATCCTTCCTCTCAGGGTCTCCTGAAAGGGACCCTGAAGGAAGTGCATTTCATACAGGAAGACCCGTAGCCAGCTGTAATATGGCACAAGCAGACGCTTGCGCCAGCGTGCGAAGCAATCCCCCACTTTCCCTAATACGTCATTGCCAGCATAGCGAAGCATCTCCTCAACACAGTCATTCCTAATTTCCCATTCGTTTTTATGGAATTTACCTTCCACCAACATCATAAAGGAAAAACATGGAAACTATGAAATCAATTAACCTTTATGCAATGTGGTTTTTAGCAGTTCTAATTACCTCATTTACAGAAATCAATCCTGTGAGAGAATTTAAGATCACTGGACTTGTTACAGACTACTACAATGGCCAGGGAATCAAGGGCGTACATGTAGTGGTTAAAGGGACCATTAGGGGCACCATCACCTCAGAGCTTGGAGAATATGAAATTACTGTGCCTTCAGCACAGTCAGTACTGATTTTCAATCATACTGGATATGTGAACAAAGAGATTAAAGTTGGGAATAGAAAGACAATTAATGTCCAACTAAGGGGCAAAGAGCTTGAGGCCAATACTGAAGATCTTAAAATGGAAATGGCCGAAGAAGCACCCATGATAATGGGAGGTCAAGCCAACAAGTCAAAATATGCAAAAATGGATGGAACAGGAGCAGTTTCCCGAACTTATCAGTCCTACAGTCAGGAACCGGCTATTGTTCACAACACCGAGGAATATGATGTGATTCAGGAAACTGGATTCTTAAAATCCACAAAGAACCCATTATCAACTTTTTCCATAGATGTTGACGCGGCCTCTTATAGCCAACTGAGAAGTGTCATTAATAATGGAGGCAGACCATCAAAAGATATGGCCAGAATTGAAGAAATGGTAAACTACTTCACCTATGACTATAAAGAACCTGTTGGTGAACATCCATTCTCCATTACCACTGAAGTTTCTCAAGCACCCTGGAACGAAGATCACAAATTGGTACACATTGGCCTACAAGGCAAAAAACTGGATTACGATAATATTCAACCAAATAACCTCGTCTTCTTAATTGATGCATCCGGATCAATGAGTGCGGCGAATAAATTGCCATTATTGAAGTCTTCCCTGAAGCTCTTAGTCAATGAATTGGATGACAGGGATCGTATTGCGATCGTTGCTTACGCTGGAGCAGCGGGGCTTGTACTACCCAGCACACCTGCCGGCAACAAAACTGAAATTATTAATGCCCTCGATAGACTTAATGCAGGAGGTTCAACAGCAGGCGGTGCCGGAATACAATTGGCTTATAAAGTGGCCATCGACAATCTATTAGAAGATGGAAATAACCGGGTAATTCTTGCCACCGACGGCGACTTTAACGTGGGCACCTCATCAACTTCCGATTTAGTTAGAATGATTGAAGAAAAGAGGAAAGCAGGAGTTTATCTGACCATCACAGGATTTGGAATGGGGAATTACAAGGACGGTCGCATGGAGCAAATCAGTAATGCCGGCAATGGCAACTATTTCTATATAGACAATATCAAAGAAGCCAAGAAAGTCTTTGTAAAAGAAATGCGAGCTAATCTATTCACCATTGCCAAGGATGTTAAAATTCAGGTAGAATTTAATCCCAATAAAGTTCAGGCTTATAGATTGATTGGCTATGAGAATCGCATGCTAAAAGCTGAGGACTTTAATGATGACAAAAAGGATGCTGGTGAACTGGGTGCCGGTCATACAGTAACAGCTTTGTATGAAATTATTCCAGCAGGAGTCAAGTCTGAATTTATTAAGAGTGTAGATGAATTGAGATACCAGCAAAATGATCTTACCCGAAGCTCAAATACTGATGAGTTGCTTACAGTAAAGTTTAGATACAAAAGACCAAAAGAAGATAAGAGCCGATTGATCACTCAAACATTAAAGGACAGAGAGATAGATATTGATAGGACTTCGAATGACTTCCGTTGGTCGGCAGCTG
>JAJCYL010000027.1 GCA_029262955.1 Cytophagales bacterium
TCCATTTAATTTCTACTCCCCAAACAGGTTTATAATTTTTATCATCTACTAAAACAAGATCTACTTCCCCTTCATTTCTGCCATTTTTCCATCTACCATATGTTAAATATAGTTGCTCTCGATGCATCCATTGTGAAAGAATTGCTGTTTCAACCATGTTTCCCATTTCTTGGTCTGTTTCACTTATCGGGGAAAATAAAGCAGTGCGAAGTGATGGGTTGGTAAGATATACTTTGAAGCTTGTTATTCTTTTTAATCTTTTGGCATTGACCCCAACCTTATTTAATACCTTAATTAGGAATGCTGCTTCTAAATATTCTAGATATTTTTTTAATGTATCCTTTTGAATTCCACTTTCCCTAGACATTGTCTCATATGAGAATTCATTTCCAGTATTATAAGCTATGTATGTAAAAAATCTATTTAACTCTTGAACATCTTTGATTCCATACAAGCTTGGCAGATCTCTAAGCAGAACTTTGTCTACAATATCGTTTTTCACATATCTACCCATATCGCCTTGTATTTTTTCAGATAACACAACCTCTGGGTATCCTCCAAAATTTAAATAATGGATAAATTCTTTATTTAATGCTTTTGAATCATGAGTTAAGCAATACTTTATATCCTTGTCTCCATATTGAATATCACCTTCAAAAATTAAATGGTCTAATTTTTTCAAATGGATATATTCCTGAAATGTTAATGGAGGTAACAAGAAATCAGTAAATCTACCCGCTCCACTTTCCGTACTGTGCCATTTCAAAGCTGCGGCTGCTGAGCCAGAAGCAATGAATTTAGTTTCAGGATATGAGTCAACCAATACTTTTAAATGTCTTTCCCAATCTTTCAAGTATTGTATTTCATCAAAAAATACATAACAACCATTAAGGTTTCCATGGTTTAAAGAATCTTTGCATAGAGTTAAAACGTCCTCTAAGCTTAAATTGACATAAATCGGGTTGTCAATTCCGATAAAGAATAGTTTATGAGGATTTGTTCCTTCTTTCAGTAAGTTTTCAATGCAATGAAATAACATTACTGTTTTACCAACCCTTCTAGGCCCCATTAGAACTAAAGCTCTTTTAATGCTCCTTTCAAGGACAAATGGATAAAAGAGATCAAAATATAATCTCTTGGACATTGAGCTATATATGTTCGGTATCTCTTTGGTAATCCACCATGGATTTTCATAGCGAAGACGTTCAATAATCTTTTTTGTTGGAATAAGGTTTAACATTGCCATAATTTCATCTTAATATAGCAATTATATACATAATAAATAGATTGAAAACTATCTATTATTACAAATAGTGTGTCAATAGGGTGAGTTTTGGAGGTAGAGACGGTTTCGAACCTCTTCAAGACCGCTTTGGTCACTTCAGATTGGCATCAAAGACGAGCAATAAATAAAACGGACCTTCGATGGCATTGGATGGAACTGCTAATCAGGCTGATTGGCCATAGATTGAAATTACACAGTAGAGGGCTGGCTGCCTGGCTGCCGATTTAGGATTGGTTAACACCAGCTGAAAACACAGTGGCTACAGTGATGGGCGAAACGATCTGCGAGCCGCTCCACTGTGTTTGTCACCTAATTGTTAGGTGTTCGTGCTTTATGGCTCTTCACTATTCCATATTTTCAATTGGCCATTTTCTAAATTTAAATTTGAAAAGGGCCCAGCAATTCTATTATCATTTGAACGATTGATACCAAAATAATCTAAATCAAAGATTATTTCTGAACTGTAAGGGTTGTCGAAAGCTGCCTTTACAATTTTAGTTTTACCTAATGTTTGGGTCGAAATCATTTCCACTTTATGATCTAAAAACGCTTTATTTACAGAAAATTGAAGATATACATCCCCTTCCTTCTCAATTAATGCTACTACGGGGTCGTAATTTAAATAGACCTCATTATCTGAATCATTTATAGACGATTTCTCTTGATTAAAGTAGACATTTCCATTCATCCATGAAGGTAGTTCGGAAGACTCATAAGTACTACTCATTCCATTAGTGTCAGCCCCTGTTAATATATTATTATAAAATCTATCATCTCCCCCATAAATGGTAGTTAGGCCTCCCATATCCATGGAATGCGGTAAGAAATATGGCGTAAAACGATTTTTATCAGTTACTAATTTAACACTTCCCGTTATGAAATTATTAATATAAGCTCCTCCTTGTGACCAATTTACTATGGCTGTTTCGGATAGTAAAATATTGTTATCAACAATATAAGGGCCGTGACTCACTTCAATAAGAACATCGTCCATATCATTACGATATAGTAAATTGCTGCTTACACGTGCTCCTTGCACCATCCAGTCTAACCAAATTCCGCGACCAGCATCATGAATTCTGTTATGTTTTATAGTAACATCAACAGGAGCATGAAGTTTAATTCCGGCCATCTCATAACCTTTGAATTGTCGTTTGGTATAAATATTATAAATATGATTATTTTCAATTGTACTAAAAACAGCTCCCATACTACCACATATAGCTGTTTGCTCACAATTAAATATCGTATTATTTCTAACAATATGAGAACCTACATGTTCTTTATCCCAATTATTTCTAAGCACATTAAAAACTACTTCGATGTAATGAATATTACCGTCTCGATTAACATTTCCAACATCTGCCGTCCAAGTATTATGTCCGGTACCACGTTCTTTTCCAAGCGTAATCCCGTTGGTTTTTGAGTCGCTTATTACATTGTTTTCAATAATCCAACCCTTGTTCCAATGGGTTGCAATCATGCCTATTTGTTCGGCAGTTGGTGCAGCCCATTGTGTGGCAGCTTGACTAAAATGAAATCCTTTGATTGTTATATAATTTAGGCCGGGTTTTTCAGGATAAAAACACGTTTTTCTCGTACTTATTTCAACCAATTCTTTGTTTGGATTGTACTCCTGAAAATTTGCCCAAATGGTTGTATGTGTTGCATTGCTTTCACAATACCAGGTGTACGTTGAACCTACGGGATCAACAATGTTTTTAATGGCAACGGGATTCCTGACTTTTTCAAAGGTTTCTTTCTCATAAAGAGATTTTCCATTGATAAAAACCTCACCGGTATGATGTTCGCGATCATTATCAATAAACCAATCACCACGAATCAATTCCTGATATGGATTGTAATTGCCAAAGAACGAATTTGGAATAACAACCTTCCAAAGACCATTTTTTTCCTTACTCCAACCTGTGATAATTTCAGAGCCCTTAATTTCAACGGTTTCTCCGGGAGCCGCCCTAAAAATAATTCTTTTTAAATCGGACGTTCCACCCCTTATCGGTTTCACCCACTCACGGTAGGTACCTGCATGAATAGTGATTGTATCACCAGGAAAAGCAAAGTTAATTGCATGATTAATAGTCAAAAAAGGACTTTGTATGGAACCATTATTTGAATCGTTACCTTTTTTGGATATGTGATATTCTTTTGCTGATATATTTGTAGTTATGCAAATAAACAAAGCCAAAAGTTTAATCTTATCCCTCATCTCTTCACCTTTGTGTTTAATTATTTTCCTTGTGTTTAAAATGTAGTTTTTTCAGCATAGCATCCCACGTTTAGCTAAAATCCGCAGTCTTGCAGTCTGTTAACATCTATAAAAGAACCGGATACTAAAACCGTTTGTAAATA
>JAJCYL010000028.1 GCA_029262955.1 Cytophagales bacterium
TTGCCAGAGGTCGCTCGATAATTTCTTCTCAATCTCACGATGAGTTGGACAATTTGGGTCAATGGTTAGAAGACCATCCGAATACTGTCATTCGACTTGAAGGACACACTGACTTTGAGGGTAATGCAACAGCTAATCTGAAGCTTTCACTGGATAGAGTAGAGGCAGTGAAGGAATATTTGGTAAGTAAGGGCATAAGAAAAAAACGAGTACTGACTAAAGCATTCGGTGGTACGGAGCCATTAACTCGTGAAAGAACTGATGAAGCGAAAGCCAGGAATAGACGAGTGGAAGTTCGAGTAATTAATGGTGCCAATTAATTAGCCACCAAAACTAATATGACGAAATATTTTATTATGAAAAGATTTATATGGTGTATTTGTTTCCTTCTTTTGACAAAAGGGGTTCAAGCGCAAGAGACTGTTCATTGGGCTTCTCGTGTTGTAGAAGTATCTTCAGAACGTGCTCATCTAGAGCACTCTGCTCTTCAAGTATTACACAAACCCAATGTTATTCCAGCGCATGGTGAAAACCCAAATGCCTGGACACCTGCCAAAGACACAAAAGGGCAGTTTATTGTTGTATACTTTGAAAGGCCCTTTGAGGCTCAGCAGGTTGCCATCGCTGAATCCCAGAACCCAGGTTCTGTGAAGAGAATATTTGCCTACGATACGAACCAGGAGGAGCATTTATTATTTGAACTGGAACCTCGTAACCTTCCGATTGAAAGTCGTTTACTTAATCTTTTCTTTGAAAAAACCCCCTATAAAATTGAAGCTCTTAGAGTCGAATTGGCTGTCGAATTAGTTAATGGCGATCAAAGTATTGATGCGATAGGAATCTCCGATTCAAATATACCAATTAGTGTTCTCATTAATGTGGCCTCATTAGCTAATGAGAACCTGGAGACAGAGAAATTAGATGACAATGTAAACAGTCAATATATTGAACATAGTCCGATCCTTTCTCCCGATGGCAAAAGATTGTATTTCAGTAGGAGGGGTCATCCGGATAATGCCGGTGGGGCTGAAGATCCTGAGGATATTTGGTATTCTGAGCTTGACGAGGAAACTGGCGAATGGCTGCCGGCAAAGAATATGGGGCCACCTTTGAACAATTCAGGGCCCAATTTTATCAGTGCAATCATTCCAGCCGGTGACGAACAAATAATTTTGTTAGGCAATCGATATGGTAAGAAAGGCAGGATGTTTTCGGGAGTTTCATCCGCCAGAATTGGCGCAAACGGAGCCATAAGTACTCCAGAGAATATTAGCATTAAGAATGATTACAACTATTCACCAAAGGCTGATTATTACCCAACCACTGATCAAAAGGTACTCTTAATGTCAGTTGAGAGGGATGATTCTTATGGCGGAAGAGATCTATACGTTTCATTCAAAAAAGGGGATGAATGGAGTGAGCCTTTGAGTTTAGGTGGGGATGTAAATACAGCTGCCGATGAGGCATCACCGTACCTTCAGGAGGATAACAAGACCATGTTCTTTTCATCCTCCGGGTTTAGTGGATTTGGTGGTGCTGATATTTATAAAACCTCAAGGTTAGATAATACCTGGACCAAATGGACGGAACCTGAAAATATGGGTGGTGGATTGAACTCTACCGGTGACGATGTTTATTTTAATATGCCAGCCAATAGTAAGCACGCATATTTTACGCGAGGTAATTCAGACGAGAACACAGATATCTTTCGATTTACCGTTGACGATCTGTACATCGATACACTCAAAACCGACTTAGAGGGTAGACCTCTAATCGCAGCTATCTCGGGACGAGTGTTGAATGCCAAGACTAACCAACCAATTTCGGGGGCTTCAATTGTTGTTGATGAGGAAGGGAACAATGCCGACATAGCTGATCTAACTTCTGACCAGAGTGGTGGATACAAAGTGGAGCTAAAACCTGGCAATTCATATGGTTTTGTAGCAGTTAAAGATGGCTATGAAGGTAAAAAAGAGATTATAGATACGCCAGCTAGTGGAGGAAAGCCAGAACTTAAAAGAGACCTATACCTCGACCCAACGGCTCCGCCATTGGAGATTGTCTATTTCGATTATAACCAATCGAATGTGAGGAGTAACCATCAGGGTTATCTAAAAGGTTTGCTCAAATTCTTCCAATCCGGTGGAATTGATGTGCTGCAATTGGATGGACACACCGATTCTGTCGGCTCGAATTCATTTAACATGAAATTGTCTGAAAAAAGAGCAAACGAAGTTAGAGACTATTTAATCAGTCAGGGTGTTTCGTCTGACAGAATTAAAGTCACGTCCAAAGGTGAAGCCGAACCTGTAGCTCCAAATGACAATGACGAGAACAGAGCAAAGAACCGAAGAGTTGAGCTGAAGTTAGTGGACATGAACGCCAACTAATGATATGATACTTATCAGGAAAAGGGGTCGACTGACCCCTTTTTTGTTTAGAAATATCAAACCCTCAAATTTGCTTTTTCTTCAGTCAACTTTCTTAATTTGGTGCCGTAAGGATGATAGCGTTTAAAACCGTTGAAGAACTAGTGGACAATAATCATGCATGTGCTTATGTGCTGGATTGTTATGGTATTGAATTCTATCGATGTTCAGAAAAATCCCTGGCGGAAGTTTGTGAACAAAGTGGACTCAATACTGATCATGTTTGCCATAACTTAGGCACGGTTGACAAGTTGTCTACGATTGATCTCGCACAATTGCATAGTTACCCTGCCAACCTGGTGATTGAATACCTCAAGCATGCTCACCACATATTCGTAAAAAAGAGCTTGCCATATATGGGTAAATTGATCCGAAATTTAGAGCCAAATAATTATGTATGTTCGCAGGTTGTGGAAGATATCATGATTGTATTTCCACTCTTTGCGGAAGATTTTATTCATCACATCTATGAGGAGGAAGACCATCTATTTCATTATGTAAATCAGCTAATCAAAGTGGCAAAGGGAAAAATTCATTCCAACAAGATTTTCCCCCTTTTGGAAGCGATCACCTTACAGGCTTTGGCCGCTGATCATGAAAATGCCGATGACGAAATGAGAGGTATGCGTCGATTAACCAAGAATTATACAATTGGAGCTGATAGAGATCTGCATTTAAGAACCATATACAAGGAATTGATGCAATTTGAAAGGGAGTTAGTATTTCATGCGAATGTGGAAAATGAGGTCCTTTTTCCAAAAGCTATCGAACTGGAAATGGACGTAAAACAACAAATGAGTTTATTGAGGGGAATGAATTAACTAATGGGTCGCATTTTAGCAATAGATCTCGGCAGAAAGCGAACCGGTCTAGCTGTAACGGATCCTCTTCAAATTATTGCTAGCCCCCTGGAGACAGTTCCTACCCATAAACTTATTGAGTACCTCAAAGATTATTTCATCAAAGAATTGGTAGGGGTGATTGTTTTGGGTTTCCCAACCAATCTGAATAATAAGGATACTGACATGACTGCTGACGTGAGAGCTTTCTATAAGAAACTTGGAAAGGAATTTCCTGACAAAGCAATACATTTGCAGGATGAGAAATTCACGAGTAAAATGGCTTTAGATGCCATGATTGCTGGCGGAATGAAAAAAAAGGACAGAAGAGTAAAGGGCAACATTGATAAGATTAGTGCTGCCATAATTTTGCAGTCCTATTTAGAGATTAAGAAGTAATGATTTATCCAATTGTACTTTACGGCGACCCGGTACTAAAAAAGCGAGCGGCAGAGATTGAAAAAGAGACTGTTGATGTTAAGCAACTTTCAGATGATATGTTTGAAACAATGAAGTCAGCAAGTGGGATTGGTTTGGCAGCGCCACAAATTGGCAAATCATTGAGAATGTTTATTGTTGACACCAGTCCACTGGAAGATGAGGAGGTTAATGATTTTAAACAGGTTTTTATAAACCCTGAAATCATAGATGAGAATGGGAAAGAGTGGGCATTTGAAGAGGGGTGTTTAAGTATACCTGGTATTAGGGAAGACGTATCGAGGAATGAGAAATTAACCATTGGG
>JAJCYL010000029.1 GCA_029262955.1 Cytophagales bacterium
GCGTGTTCCCAAACGTCAAGCCCCAGAATGGGAGTACCACCACATCCTACACCAGGCATTACCGGATTGTCCTGATTTGGAGAAGAACACACCTCCAACTTACCCCCGGCATGCACACATAACCAAGCCCAACCGGATCCGAACCTTGTCGCTGCAGCGTTTGAAAATTGCTCTTTGAAAGTATCAAATGACCCAAAAGCGCTGTCAATTGCTTCACTAAGTTCTCCGGAAGGTTGCCCGCCTCCATTAGGGGACATGATGGTCCAGAATAGGGAGTGGTTGTAATGGCCACCACCATTATTCCGAACAGCCGCAGCATGTTGATCGATATTTTTCAGGATATCTTCGATGGACTGATTTGACAAATCAGTGCCTTCAATAGCTTTGTTGAGATTTGTTACATACGCATTATGGTGTTTTCCATGATGTATCTCCATCGTTCTGGAATCAATATGTGGTTCGAGGGAGTTGTACGCATAGGGTAGTGTGGGTAATTCAAAAGACATCTTAATCTGCTGTTTTTATGTTGGATAATTGATTCAAGATAATCAATTGATCATAATATTTGATCAAAAGAAGAAAGTAAAACTACGAATTCCCCATTAATTAATTGAGGATAACACGAGTTTCATTAGTTGGTATAATGTAGAGAATTATTCTCTTAGTCCCTTGAAAAATTCAGAGAGGAGTACTGAGCATTCATTTGACAGCAACCCATTTTCAATTTTTGTTTTTGGGTGGAGTAGATTTTGTGGAATATTGGTGAACCCTTTATTTGAATCCTTGGCAGCAAAGTTTAATTTGTCAATTTTTGACCAAAACAATGCCCCAGCACACATGACGCAGGGCTCTAAAGTGACGAACATTTCACAACCTTTAAGATACTTTGCACCGAGGTAATTTTGTGCAGCAGTAATTGCAAGAATTTCAGCATGTGCGGTAACGTCATTTATTTTTTCGGTTTGGTTATAGCCCTTACCAATAATTCGGTTTTTACTTACGACAATAGCCCCAACCGGGATTTCTCCTTCTTCACGGGCTTGCAGTGCCAATTTATAGGCCTCTTTCATGAAACGTTCATCAGAAAATACAGATAGCTCCATTATTTAAAGGCAATACTTTGCATGATCTCATGTGCAATACCAGCCCAACGACCTTTGCTTCTCACCGTTGAAGTAAGATTGCAAACCAGGGTCGATCCATTATGAACCGTGTATTGGATGTAAGTGTATTTGCGTAAAGCAGTAGTATTACGAATTGAATTCTTATCACCTTTAATCGAGGAGATGAATTCGAAAACAGCAAATTTCTTACCTCTGATATCCAATACCTCTTCTCGAATGAACTCAACATCGTCATATAGACTTAAAATATTAGATTTATAAAAATCCTTAAGGATATCAATATCTGCTTCTCTCCATCTCGTCGGATTTTGATTGAAAGCGAGATCCACTTCATTTTGTGTGTCAGTATATAGTGCCAATGGTTGCCTGAAATGGACCGATCGATTTCTAACTTCGCCCAGAGGAACCACTGAAAATTCTTCCGGTACTTTGATGGAAATCTCATCATTAATTTTCACCCTCACCAATTTGGGTGTCTGTTCAGCTATTAACAGAAATGGGAAAATCATCAATATTTTCATTAGAAAACTGTTTTGTGTAAAACTAACAGCTTGTCAAACTTCAAGCCAAAAAATCTAACGTACTTTCCATTAGTTCCGTATTGAGACTACCTTTGCCGCCTCAAAAAAATTACCAATTAAGAATGTTAAGGACAAACACTTGCGGGGAGCTCAGAAAAGAACACTTGGGTGAAGTAGTGACACTTTGTGGATGGGTTCAAAGGTTGAGAGATAAGGGTGGCATGGTATGGATTGATTTAAGAGATCGCTATGGAATCACCCAGCTGGTGTTTGAAGAAGGAGTCACCGATAAAAAAATTATTGAGGAGTCAAAAAAGGCTGGCAGGGAGGATGTGATTTCTATTACGGGAGAGGTGGTCAAAAGAGTAGCTTCAAATGATAAACTTCAAACAGGTGAAATCGAAGTTCGTGTGAGTGAGCTACAATACTTAAACAGGGCCAAACTTCCTCCATTTTTAATTGACGATGAAACAGATGGGGGAGAAGAATTAAGAATGAAATACCGGTATTTGGATTTACGAAGAAATCCGGTTAGAAAGAGTATAGAATTTCGAAATAAATTAATGCAACAAACCAGGAGCTATCTCAGTGGGCAGGACTTCATTGAGGTGGAAACGCCGGTTTTGATTAAATCAACCCCAGAAGGAGCCCGAGACTTTGTGGTGCCCTCAAGAATGAATCCAGGTGAATTTTATGCCCTACCTCAATCTCCTCAGACTTTCAAGCAATTGCTGATGGTGTCAGGCTTCGACAGATACTTCCAATTGGTTAAGTGCTTTCGTGATGAAGATTTAAGAGCTGACCGTCAGCCTGAGTTCACTCAAATTGATTGCGAAATGTCTTTTGTAGAACGGCAAGACGTATTAGATATGTTCGAAGGTTTGGTACGGAACCTGTTTAAAGGATTGCTTGGTTTGGAGATTGAGAAATTTCCAGTAATGAGCTACGATGATGCGATGAAAAATTATGGCTCCGATAAACCAGATGTTCGCTTTGATATGAAGTTTACCGAGTTAAATGATCTGGTGCAAGGAAAGGGCTTTAACGTGTTTGATCAGGCTGAACTTGTTGTGGGAATTAAGGCTACTGGCTGTGGTGATTATACAAGGAAGCAGCTCGATGAGTTGACTGATTTTGTCAGGAGGCCACAAGTAGGTGCGAAGGGCATGGTTTATCTCAAGTGTAATGCCGACGGAACATTCAAGTCATCAGTAGATAAGTTCTATTCTCCAGCCCAGCTTCAGGATTGGGCTAATGCATTTGATGGCCAAGCAGGAGATCTAATCCTAATACTTGCCGGGGAACATGCATCTACCCGTAATGCATTGAACGTATTGCGCCTGCATATGGGTGATCAACTGGATTTGCGAAAGAAAGATGTCTTTAAGCCCTTATGGATTGTGGACTTCCCACTTTTAGAATGGGATGAGGAAAGCCAAAGATACCATGCCATGCATCACCCTTTCACTTCACCAAATCCTGATGATATGGAAATGTTGAATTCCGATCCGGGCAGTGTGAGAGCAAATGCATATGACATGGTGATAAATGGTGTTGAGATTGGTGGTGGTTCGATTAGAATCCACGATCGTAAACTTCAGGAACAAATGTTCAAGGCGTTAGGTTTTAGCGAGAGTGAGGCTGAAGCCCAGTTTGGATTTTTAATGGAGGCTTTCCAGTTTGGAGCACCCCCACATGGTGGTATCGCCTTTGGTTTGGACAGATTATGTGCAGTTTTTTCAGGCCAGGAATCAATAAGAGACTTCATTGCGTTTCCAAAAAATACTTCAGGAAGGGATGTGATGATAAATTCACCTTCACCCATTTCCGCTCAGCAATTAAATGAGCTTTCGATTCAAACTAATCTTAAATAACAATTCGTATAGGGAGCTACTTTTATCTAATTTTGCCACCCC
>JAJCYL010000030.1 GCA_029262955.1 Cytophagales bacterium
ATTGTAATACACCCGCTACCAGGAACAGCCTAAACGACGAGCCTACTATACGAGAAATGAGAAAGAAAAGAGCTCCACTTTTATAGGACCAAAAACCGAAGCGTTGCTCCAAATAGGTATAAATGGAAACGAGATTGAGCTTATAATAGAGTGGCATTAGTACCGTTGCGATTACGAAATAGCCAAGCATGTAGCCAATAACAACCTGGTAGTAAGTAAAAGCAGAGTTTCCTACTTCTCCGGGCACTGAAATAAATGTTACACCGCTTAATGAAGCTCCAATCATGCCAAATGCTACCAGATACCATGGTGATTCTCTATTGCCGGTAAAAAAGGTGGTCGAATCAGCATTCCTTGAAGTGAAATAAGAGATGAAATAAAGTGCTATAAAATAGGTGGCTAGAACTGCGAATATTAAAAGAGGACTCATCTCAAGTAGCGATTTGAATGCAAAATAGTAAAGTCCAGCAAGGGCATCCTATACATCTTAGATAAGTCATAGGAATCGACTCCAGCAGTGAATCCTTAAGGATTTTATTCATGACCTTTATAACTTTGCAGTACTAATAATTATACTTTAATGTCAACTTTTACAAAAGAGGAAGTATTACAGGATGTTCTTGAAGACAATGATGATCCAAAAAACCTAATTGTATTCAACGATGACTTCAATACTTTCGAACATGTAATTGATACCTTAATTAAGGTTTGCAAACATGATCCGAGCCAAGCGGAGCAATGTACTTATATAATTCACTACAAAGGAAAGTGCGCAGTCAAAAACGGCAGCTTTCGTGAGCTCCGGCCAATGCGTGAGGGCATCTCTAGTGCCGGTATTAAAGCGACTATTAAGTAATGCAATTCCCTTCCAAGCTGGTTGAAGAAGCCGTTAACGAAATTTCGAAGTTACCAGGCATTGGAAAAAAGACCGCTCTAAGATTAGTGCTGCATCTGCTCAAGGAGGAACCCTTCACTACCGAGACTTTAAGCGAAGCCTTAGTAAACTTGAGAACTCGGATTAAATATTGTAAAATTTGCTTCAATATCTCCGACAGTGATACATGTGCTATTTGTTCAAGCCATCGAAGAGATAACTCCATCATTTGTGTGGTTGAAAACACGCAAGACGTTTTGGCAATTGAAAATACCAGCCAGTACAATGGTTTATATCATATTCTGGGCGGTATTATTTCTCCAATAAATGGCATTGGCCCCGAAGACGTCAACATAGAACCCCTGGTCAAAAGACTTGATGACTTTAAGGAAGTTGAAGAGATTATTCTGGCCCTAAGTGCTACCATGGAGGGTGACACTACCGCTTTCTACATCACAAAAAAACTAAAGCGATTCGGTAAAAAGGTTACGACCATCGCCAGAGGAGTGCCTGTTGGTGGGGAATTGGAATACGCCGATGAAATAACTCTGGGTCGCAGTATTCTGTCCAGGTCTACTTACGACAGTAACTAAAGACTGCAACTTTTAAACACTCTTATCATTCTTTGTAAGAAACTGTGCACGGTTTGTTCAGTATCGGACAAACATTTAACAATAAAATTATCTAATATATTGATTTACAGAAACTTATGTTGTTGGCACAGACGTTGCATAATCAAAAGAGCCTAATTCAAAATCATGATCAAGAACTACCTAACCGTATCGTTAAGAAACTTATTTAATAATAAGTTCTATCTGTTTATCAATGTAGCTGGAGTTGGGTTAGCACTGGCTACTTGTATTGTTGCTTATCTCAACTGGCAATTTGGCCATGAGTTCGATAGGAGCCATGTCAACGCTGATAAAATTTATAAGGTTCAGGTTTCGAAGGCATCTGATCAAGGGATGACTGACTATGGTACAACACCACTTCCGATTGGACCTATGGCCCTCAACGACATCAGTGATGTCAAGATGTTCGTTCGTTACAACAATCCTGACTATATCATTCAGCGCGGTGAAAATGTCTTTGATAAGAATATTGGTTTTGCCAGCGACAACTTCCTCGATATGTTCACTTACCCCATGAAAATCGGGGATGCGTCAGCGCTGAAGGATAAGAAAAAAATACTGCTGAGTACTGAAATGGCAGAAGTCTATTTCGGAAATACTGATCCACTCGGAGAGATTTTGACTTTAAGGAACGATGATGATGAAGAGTTCCCCTTTATAGTAGGTGGTGTTTTTGAAAAGATCCCGCTGAATAACAGTATCTATTTTGATGCCATAACCAATTTTGATAACTATCTGGATATCACCAAAGTCGAAAAGAACGATTGGGGCAGATTCATTGCAGCTACTTTTTTTTATATAGATACTCCTGAACAGGCAACTACGGTCAACAAGCTTTTGGCCAATTATATTGATATTCAGAATGAGGCGAGGGATGATTGGAAAGTCACTGAGTACGAAATGATACCGCTGCTGGAATTCAATAAAATATCCAATGATTTATACGCTAACTGGATCAATGCCGGTATGCATCCCGCCCAATTAATGGCACCACCTGTGATGGCGTTTCTTATATTGTTAATTGCGTGTTTCAATTTCACTAACACTTCAATTGCCATTTCCAGCAGGCGATTGAAAGAGATAGGGATCAGAAAAGTGATGGGTGGTGGGAAAACTCAATTGATCATTCAATTCATGAGCGAAAACCTGTTGATATGTTTCGCGGCAATCATACTTGCTTTGGCGATAGCTAATTATTTGGTTCCAGCTTATAGTGCTATGTGGCCAGATATGGATCTCGATGTCAATTTCACCCAGAACTTAGAAATGTATATTTTCTTATTTGGCCTCTTAGTGCTGACTGCAGTTCTTGCCGGAGCATATCCGGCAATTTACGTAAGCTCATTTGAGCCTGTCAAGATCCTTAG
>JAJCYL010000031.1 GCA_029262955.1 Cytophagales bacterium
TGGAGTTCCTACCAGAGTGATATTCTTCGCACCCCCCTTTTCTAACATTTCCACAGCAGACTGTTGCATGTCATCCATCATCATGTATTCATTTTCATGGAAAGTGCAGTCTATTTTTAATGTTGGCAAACCCCACTTGTCTTTCACGTTATGATTTAACTCCGCATAGTTATCTTCATAGGGTAACATTTCTCCAAAACCAGCTAAGCTCATCATCCATTTCCCTGGCTTTCGAAGTGAGTTCTTCAGTTCCTCGCCTATTCCCGGTTGACTAATTCCTCTATCCCATGCCGAACGGTCCGCTCCTCCTTGATAGGCAAAACCCCGTAAATACTTTTCTTCCTGACCCTTGACATTCTTAAATCGAGTGAGATAAATGCCATTTGGTCGATGAGCTTGATAATATTGATCTTCAAAACCTTCCATTTCACCAGAGGCCCCGAATACCCAGGTATGGTCCATTAAATATTTGCCCAACACTCCACTGGAGTTCCCTAAACCGTTAGGATGTTCTTCAGTGGCCGAATTGAACAACAATTGCGTTGTCCCTAAGGTTGAAGCACATAGGAAAATCACTTTCGCAGTAAATTCAGATTTTTCGTTCGTATTGGCATTGATCACCTGAACACCGGTTGCTCGATTCTTGTCCTTATCATATAGCACCTTCTCCACAATACTATCTGTCTTCAGGGTTAAGTTCCCGGTTGCCAATGCCGTAGGTAATGAAACTGATTGGGTACTAAAATAAGAACCTGTGGAACAACCCCTTTCGCAAGGACCACAATAGTGACATGGTTGACGACCATTATGCGGCTGAGTTAATACCGCAACTCTACCAATTGTCAATACTCTGTCGTCGTAATTGGCTGCAATTGCGGAGCGCATGTGTTCTTCCACACAATTCAATTTCATTGGTGGCAGAAATTGTCCGTCTGGAAGAACTGGATTCCCTTCGGCTTGGCCACTTACACCAATAATTTTTTCGGCGTAGTCATACCAGGGAACAATGTCTTTGTAACGAATTGGCCAATCTACTCCGTAACCATCTTTTTTATTGGCCTCGAAATCCAAATCGCTCCAACGATAGCATTGCCGACCCCACATCAATGAGCGTCCCCCAAGTTGATTGCCTCTCAGCCAGTAAAATGGTTTATCCTCATCAGTGGTATAGGGATTCTCTCTGTCATTCACCCAAAAATGCTTCGTCGATTCTTTCATCGCATAGCACTTTTGTTGAACGGGGTAATCTTTGTCAAACTCCCTTTTATCTCCTTTTTCACGAAACTTGAATTTCCAGGGTGGTTGATGCTCCCCAACGTAATCCTTTTGATGTTCAATATTCCGGCCACGCTCAATCATCAAAACTTTAAGTCCTTTCTTGGTCAGCTCCATAGCTGCAAAACCACCAGATATGCCGGACCCAACTACGATAGCATCATATTTAACGTCTTCCATTGTGTGCAATTTAAATCACCAAGCCCAGGCTCGAGTAGTCTCATCCATAGGTATACAGCCAGGGTACTGCCCCATAATTGGTTCGCGAAGCTCTTGAGTGGCTCCTAGTTCAGAAGTATAAAATCCAATAATTGTAAACTGTTTCAAAGTACTCATAAACTTAGCCTGGACAGATGATTCACCGGTCTTACTATGGAATTCTTTATCCAGTTCACTCAAAAATGCGGTCTGTTGTTCTGATGAACAACTAAGGAATTCGTTTCGGTTTTTTTTCTCACATAAAGCAAGAGCTTCGTTCATTCCTTCAAAAAATTCCTTCTTCTCCGGATCATCAAACCAATCTGCAACAATGAGATCCAGAAATTCAACCACCCTTGCATCTGTGGCTCCTGGGGTATCCGTTTTTGGAATAATCCTTTCCGTCATTACAGTCAGAATTTCACTCTGATCAGATGAAAGTGCTTGTGGCTTCCAGACACCTGGATCTCCTGAAGGTTGACACCCAGCAAGAAAGCCAGAAGCAATTGGTAATGCGATTGCACCCCCCAATATTACTGAGAGGTGTTCAAGTGTTTCTCTTCTTTCCATATTTTTTCTAAAAACGGATCGGTAAATTAGAAAATATATACAAGAATGAATAAAGAAAAAAGATTCGGAATTTGCTCTTTACTTCAGACGGGGAAATGTTCTTTTCCTATGAATTTGTCTAGCTCAAAAACTCATAAATCCCGGCAACTCCCTGGCCACCACCCACACAGGCTGTTACCATTCCATATTTTTGCTTTCTCCTTCTCATCTCATTGATCAGTTGTATTGACAGTTTTGCCCCTGTACAACCTAATGGATGACCCAATGCTACCGCCCCTCCGTTCACATTTACTTTCCCAGGATCAAGGCCTCCCTTCTTGATGACTGCTAATGCCTGTGTGGCAAAAGCCTCATTCAATTCAATTTGATCAATATCATCTAATTTCAAATCCACCTGTTTCAAAGCTCGAGGAATGGCCGAAACCGGACCTATTCCCATGATTCTTGGATCAACACCAGCGGCTGAATAGGCAATTAATTTGGCTTTAGGCTCCAGGTTTAATTCTTTCACCATTTTTTCTGACATCACTATTACAAATGCTGCACCATCAGATGTTTGGGAAGAATTCCCGGCGGTAACCATACCCCCCATTCTGAAGGCAGGTCTCAATTTGGCAAGTACTTCAATGCTGGTATCAGCTCTTGGGCCCTCATCTGTATCGACAATAAATTTTCTGGTTTGTTTCTTCCCATCAGCCACAAAAGTTTCTTCCACTTCCACAGGCACAATTTCATCCTTAAATTTTCCTTCATTAATAGCAGCAATTGCTTTTTGATGAGAGTTATAAGAAAATTCGTCTGCCTGTTCCCGGGTGATTTCATAATCTTTAGCTATTTCTTCAGCAGTCAATCCCATTGACAAATAATACTCCGGGTTAGACTCAGCAATTCGCCAATTCAAAGCAGTCTTGTAACCTAGCATCGGCACGAGTGACATACTTTCTGCACCACCTGCAATAATACAATCAGCCATACCCGATCGAATTTTGGCAGTGGCCATTGAAATGGTTTCAATTCCAGAACCACAATACCTATTGACAATCAAGCCCGGCACTTCCAGTGGTAAAGCCAGTAAAGAAATCATTCTTCCCATTTGCATGCCTTGCTCCGCTTCGGGAATGGCATTGCCCACAATCAAGTCATCGATTCTTTTTGGATCCAGGTCCGGAACAGATTCCATCAAATGTTTGATTACATCTGCCGCTAAATCGTCGGGCCTTGTAAATCGAAAGCCGCCTTTTTTTGATTTTCCAATAGCTGATCTGTATCCTGCTACGATATATGCCTCACCCATTTTTTGTAGATTTTAATTCTTAAATCATAATTCATAACTCTGAAATCTTAATTCCTTAAGGGTCTTCCCTTGAATAAAATGCTATGTATTCTTTCCAGGGTTTTTGGTTCTCCGGTTAAACTTAAAAAGACTTCTCTTTCCAAATCCAATAAATACTGTTCCGAAACCAATGTCGGTTGAGATAAATCTCCACCAGCCATTACCCAAGCTAGTTTACGTGCAATTTTAGCATCATGTTCTGATATATAATTACCATATGTCATTGCTGCGATACCAGCTTCAAAATTTGCCAGACTAGTTTTTCCATGGACTTTGATATCCTGTCTTTGTGACGGTTGAGTATATCCTGCTTCCACCAAATCTAAGCAAGCATTTTTAGCATCAGCCAATAACCTTTTTCGATTCAAAGTAATGCCATCTGAAGGTCTTATAATTCCCATTTCTCTTCCTTCGGCGGCAGATGTAGAGACCTTAGCTGTTGCAATGGCCATGAAGTATTCCTGCAACTTGTTGAATTCCGGATCGCCTGGATTATACGAATCCGAAGCTCTCAATGTCAATTCTTTTGAACCTCCTCCCCCGGGGATAAGTCCGACTCCAAATTCTACCAATCCAATATAGGTTTCAGCGTGTGCCTGAATGTGATCGGCATGAAGTGACAACTCACATCCTCCTCCTAACGCCATACCTGAAGGTGCTACCACAACTGGAACAGAAGAATATCTTGCCCGCATCATGGTCTTTTGAAAATGAGCAATCGCCATATTAATTTCATCGAAATCCTGTTCGCTGGCAGACATAAACAGCATAGCCAAGTTGGCGCCGGCAGAAAAATTCTGACCTTCATTGCCTATTACCAATCCACTGAATTCCTTTTCGGCTCTTGTAATGGCTGTATTGATACCCTCTAAAACTTCCTGACCAAGAGCGTTCATTTTCGTATGAAACTCCAAATTCAAAATTCCTTCTCCAGTGTCATACAGAGTTGCTCCCGCATTTTCCCAAACGACATGAGTTTTCAAATTATCCAAAAGAAGTAAATCTTCAGTGCCAGGAATAACCTGATAACTCTTTGAAGGGATATCATAATATTTCCTAATTCCATTCTCGACCTTGTAGAAAGATTTTGCTCCCGAAGTCAACATATCGTCAACCCAGGAAGCTACTTCCACACCTGCCTCTTTCATCTTACCAAGGGTTTCATCGACACCCAAAATATCCCATGTCTCAAAAGGACCGAGCTCCCATGCAAAACCTCCGGCTACGGCATTGTCTATACGATAAATTTCGTCTGCAATTTCTGGAATACGATTTGTACAGTATTGAAATAAGTCATAGAAAGTGGCTCTATAGAATTCACCTGCTTTACCCGAGTCATTGACTAAAATTGGGATTCTTTTTTTCAGGTCCTCAATATCCTTAACCTCTTCCAACACGCTATGATTGGCCCTTGATTTTGGTACATACTCAAAAGTTTTCAGATCGAGTTCCAGAATTGTTTTTTTCCCGCTTTCATCAACCGTTTTTTTGAAGTACCCCTGTTTAGTCTTATCTCCCCACCATTTTCGCTCATGCAATTCCGAAACGATTTTTGGTAGTTTAAATTTTTCCCGTGACTCATCCTTTGGAAGGGCTTCGTATAAATTATTGGCAACACGAACAGTTGTATCTAAACCTACAACGTCCATGGTTCGAAATGTTGCTGACTTAGCTCGGCCAATGATTGGTCCGGTTAATTTGTCAACCTCACCCACCGTCAGTTCCATTTTCTCGATGGTGTGCATTCCCGACATGATCGCGTAGACCCCAATTCTATTAGCAATAAACGCAGGAGTATCTTTGCATAAGACAGTCTCCTTGCCTAAGAATAAATCTCCATAATGTAAGAGAAAATCAATTACATCCTGATCCGTTTTGTCGGTGGGTATAATTTCCAATAAACGCAAGTATCGTGGTGGATTGAAAAAATGGGTACCACAAAAATGCTTTTGAAAATCTTCCGACCTTCCTTCGTGCATTAATTGTATTGGAATGCCGGAAGTGTTCGAGGTGATCAATGTTCCCGGTTTTCTGATACTATCAACCTTTTCGAATAGCGACTTTTTGATCTCCAGGTTTTCTACAATGGCTTCCAGCACCCAATCGCAATCGGAAATTTTGGTAAGGTCATCATCGAAATTGCCCAATGTCACCCTCCCCGCATATTTGTTAGAATATAATGATGCGGGTTTGGTTTGCAGGGTAGTTTGGAAAGCTGCGTTCACAATTCTATTCCGAACATCCTTATCCTCCAATGTCTTTCCTTTCGCCTTTTCTATATCGGATAACTCATTGGGTATAATATCAAGGAGTAACACCTCAATACCTATATTGGCAAAATGACAAGCTATTCTGGAGCCCATAATACCTGAACCCAGTACCGCAACTTTTTTTATAGTCCTGTTCATTCTATTTTAACTCTTTAATTTTTTCCCGAATCAAATGTTTGTCATCCACAATCTCTTGAACCTGGTCCATGACCTCGAAAAAAGTTTCCATTTTTTTTGTGGTGACTTTTTCAATAATAATTTCATTTAATGCTATGACAGCTTTACGGGCAAGCTCTCTTTTCTTGCTCCCAAGTGGTGTCAACATTATCCGCACTGATCTGCCGTCCTTCTTATCTGGTTGTCTGTAAATAAATTCCCTTTCCTCAAGACTCTTTAGCATTCTGGTCAAACTTCTGGCTTCCAAGCCCAGCAAGGGTGCGATTTTAGTTGCCGGCGTTCCATGTTCAACGTCAATATTGAGCAGTACGAATCCCGTTGACGCTGTTAGTCCAAACTTCTGACCATATTGGTTGTACATGCGAGATATCGCATGCCATGTAGTCTTGATATTATAATCAATTGTTTGTTCTTTCTTCATCTTGAGAAAGCCTCAAATATAGAAAATTATATTATGCATGCATACCATTTTCGATACCTGAAATGACATCCGAGAGACTAATTGCTAAATTGTATCACCTCGTAAGGTTCTGAACCTTTTTCGAGCTTCGGCCACAAAAACACTACCCGCGTAGGAGGTCAGAAATGTTTGATAAATTTCTTTGGCCCTCTCCTTATTCCCAAGATCTTTTTCATGGATAGTGGCAATCAGGAAAAGGGAATCATCCCCAAGAATATCTGTGGCGTTATGCTCCTGGATTTTTTCCAGATAATTAATGGCTTCTTCAAACTGGCCCAATTGTCTATGGATAGTACCCATTTGAAAGTAAATCTCATCCGTTAAACTATGTCCTGGAAAATCCGTGATCATTTCTTCCAGGGAATCTAGTGCTTGGATCCGTTTGTTTTGAAATAGCAACAGTTCTACGTACGCATATTTTTGCATGACGATATCGGTGGAATCCAGGAAAGTATTGCTGTGAATCAGTAGACTCAGGTCCATGGCATCATTTGAAATCTCCCTGGTAGTAGCCTCTTTCAAAACGTCCAAATGAGCTTTTGCTAATTCGAAATCTCCCTTGTAGTAACTCAACTTTGCATTTTTCAGTTTTGCCAGATATCCAATAGGTTGCTCTTTATGCGTTTTCTCAACCTGGGAATATAATAATGACGATTCCCATGATTCACCGGTAAGAATATAGATATCTCCCAAATCCAATTTACTTGTTGCTTTTAGTCTCCCATTAATTCGCGGCATTGCAATGATTCTATTCAAAATATTGATTGCAGAATCCTTCTCATCTAAATAAAACGCATGTAGTAATGCCTTGTTTCTAATCGCCTCGACCGTGTTGGCATTGATACCCAACTCACCAATCAAATTTTCGTAATCTCCAATCAAATTTCTAATTTCTACCTCCACAATTGGAAACGAATTCTTAACCATACCTTCCCTGGCCTGGATAACCAATCTTCTGGCAATGGAATAATTGATTGTGTTGACGTGGTGCTTTATGATATAAGTAAAAATTTCTATGGCATCATCATATGCTCTATTCTCAAGAGCTATCTTACCAATATCCAGTACTCCCCCTCCGTCTCCTCGAAACCTTTTATCTACAGCTCTAGCCTGAACATATGCCCCATAAAAATTTTTCTGCTGTAAATTGACCCAAATCAATAGATCTGAATAAATACTTTCATTTGGAAATTTTTGAACCTTTTGAATCAGGATATTCTCAAGACTTACGAGTTCCTCCGGCTCAACTAACAAATTTTGAAGTATATTTTTGACGTAGCTCAGATTTCCAGGATTTTGATTGACATAGGTTAAATATTCCTCAACCATTAAATCCTTATTATTCAAAATCCGATAAATATTGGCTAACTCTAAAGCGTAAGCAGCATTATTATTACTAGCCTTTCTGCCAATTTTATAAGCTCTAAGTGCCCAATCTCTTAATTGCTTTTGCACAAAATATTGTGCCGTAATTCGTAATCGATATTGATCTTTCTTGATTGATTCTACAATAGTTTCAAACTCCTTGTTGGCATCTTCTTTTTTATTTAACGCAAGGAGCAAAATTCCATAATCAATTTTATAATAGACATTTCCCCTAAACAATTTGATGTTCTTTTTTATATATCTGTCAGCCTCTTTGAATTCTTTGGCATTAATCAATAAGTCAAAATAATTGCTGTGTATTAACGGAATATTTTTCGAGTCACTTGATAAGTCTTTGTAAATAGAAACAGCTTTTTCTAAATCTCCATTAACATAATATTCATTAGCCAATTGAATTTGAGCAGCATCTTGACCATATACATTCTGGTAAATCAATGTGATTATCAAAACAAGAACCTTAAATGTGTTTTCCCTTTTCATATATGAATTTCAACTTACCAACATCTCTATATTTTATAATATATTAAAAGGTTATTATTATTATTTATTAGGGCTGTGGATATGTGTGTAAGTCATCTAAAATAAACTTGTCTATATCGATTGTGAATGGAAGTTAAATAACTTGAAGTTAATTAACATGATATCCATTTTTTATGTATTTGATTATCAGATATATAAATAAGTTATCCATAAGTAAGTCATTTATGTGGATAAGCTCTAAATGCCTTATACGATTTTCACAACAAGTTGATAACTAATAGTTAATGAACAGTTACTTTGATGATGTGTATGGTTATTAAAGGTGATGGAACTTAAGTCCGAATCATGCACCAATTTTGCACTGTGTTTTAACAATTTATTCACACTAAAAATCAATGACCAAATCAATATTATTTATCTCCCAATTCTCCCTCAACTCAATGAATGTCGGATGAAAATAAACTGCTTCCGGCATTTTTCCTTGTTTAATATTACCATAAGACCATTTACCGTCGCTATTTTTATCTACTAACACCCGGATATTGTATTTCCCCGGAGGAACAAAATCAAATTGATACTTTTTTTGATTCTCCAATTTTTTAACCACTTCATAGCGTTCATTGATCAGTTGAACTATGAAAAAAGTTGAGTCAATTGAAATATTGCCACTAATCTTACCGAACTTTTCTGGGATTTTAAAAGAATATACAGATTGAAGAATTTCACTGGAGTCGTTTTCAACCGATATGAATGACCCGAATCCTGCTAAGAATTGAATCTTATGGGGATCAATTTGTCGTTGCTTTACTTTCTTAATTGTGGTGTCCGGAATGAAACCTCTAATTGAATCGAGAAGAGTAAGACTGTCTTTGAGTATTTGAAGTTCTGCTAACCTAAGTGCTATGTAATCTTTTTCTACACCCGTTTTTATTGTCAACTGAGTATTATTCCAATTCCAGGAGAGCTTGCCAATCGAATCAATGCGGACAGTTTTTAGCGTATCATATTTAATAAAAAGGCTGTCATAACTAAAGGATCTAATTGGTTTGCCAAAGGTCAGTTTCAATTCAAGGTTTTCATTAATACCAGTACCATTAATGGGTTTGAGGTCAATATTTAATTTACTCAAATTCAATTTTCGATCAGTAAATTTTATGTATACTGTATCAACTGATGAGTTTCCAACACTGTCACTCACTGTCAATACATAGCCAACACTATCTCTCACTTTTTGATTTTCATAGAAGCGAACAACCAGATTTTCGGATGTTAAAATACTGGGGAAGGCAGTGGAGTTAGAATCCAGCACCTGATAAGAATAGGACGCTATGAATTTGTTAAACCTCACATCAAAATAATTCCCGTTACCCCGGGTGTTTATTAGTTTCAGGTCCTGAACATCTTGTAGAATAAGCGGAACAATTATCGAGTCAGTTTGAGATTCTATTTGTAGGGTATCACTAATGAAACCATGAGCTTCTGCTCTGGGCTCATTCAGATAATTACTATTCTCATCCTTGAACGCATACAACCTATATTTTCCACCTCTCATATTTTGAATGGAAAACCTCCCGAATTCATCGGTGATAGCAAAATAATAAGGCTTGCCAGTAAAAATGTCCAGGGTGTCTTCTGCTTCATATACCGAAACAGCTGCGGCCTCAATTGGTTGGTTCGACATTAAGTCGACAATCTTTCCGTAGATATTAAGCGAATCAATGATGTGCCATGTGCTGAACGCGATTAGTACATTTTGTCCGGGATTATTCTCAGTTACATCAGTAATTGCGTCTGAAAAATTGAGAGTGAAGGTTGTGCTATCTGCGAAGCCCTTCTCAAATGAAAGCTGGACAATATTCTTATTGATCTTTACTTTGTATTTGGTATCACTAAAAGGGGTGATCAATAATTTTCTTTGAAGCTGCGCTGCCTGAACTCTTTCGTTGAATGTGAGTACTATCTCTGTGCCTTTGTAATTAAGTGATTGGTTAAATGGAATCGTACTTAATAAAATTGGAGGTATCGTATCTTTTTCACCTCCAGAAATTACTCCCTTATTCGCACAGGCAGAAAGCGTTAAACTTAGTATTAGTATACTAAGAAGACTATATATATATAGTCTTATTTCTTGGAAAGAATGTAGATCAGACTGGAATAATTGTTCTGATTCTTTTTTGCCCATCTATTTGATTTCAATCCTGAACTGAACGCTTTGAGAAAACCATTCTTCCCGTGTATGTATTTTTCGCTAAGCAAACTAACATAAAACGAGTCAAGTTTCATAGGTATAACTTCTTTCACCTTAAATTCGCAATACTTAGCTAACCTATTGATAGTCAATTGATTAAAATGATATAAATGACGAGGAACGTCATAGGCTGCCCACATTTCTTGGTAGTGTGCACAATCCCAGGAATCACAATTGGGAACTGCTATTATTACCGAACCATCCTTGCGGAGCAACCTCCTTAAATTTTGCAGCACTTGAGTCAAATCGTGTAGGTGCTCTAAAACGTGCCATAGGGTAATAATGTCAAACTCCTTCTTTTGTTTTAACTGATCTATATTTTCTAAAATGCTGCTATTGTTGTGTGATTGGGCAATCAGTCTCGCCTTTTCATTGTTCTCAATACCTATTACATCCCAACCATCTCTGGCACAGCCATCAAGGAACAGTCCTGTACCACATCCAACATCAAGTAACTTTCCCTTCTGATTTTGGAGGGAATTTATAAGGTTGAGTTTCTTTCTTAATGCGAATTTTCGGGCAAGGTTGTATACGGTGTCTACTATG
>JAJCYL010000032.1 GCA_029262955.1 Cytophagales bacterium
ACAACTTGTTCTTCGAAACCGCTCAATACTTTCTCTTCCGTTGTCAGATTTCCATCAGGATCAACTCGCTGAAGGAAGTAGTTGGCAACTCCGGTAAACCAGCCTGTGTAAGCATTCCAGCTCAAATTATAAACATTGCCAGTCTTATTTTTTGCTTCAAGGAAAATGGTCCGGGCCGCATTACTGGTGTTTGACCGATTGCCACATGCATCGGTATAAAATATGTCGTAGGTAATGGAAGATCTGTCTACGCCCGGAGATGGGTCGATATAATCCTCAGTGATTACCCGAGTTATCTCTGATAAACTTTGCCTGGCTCTCGCCCTTCGAATCACCACCGTATCAGCCTGTCCATTTTCGGCAATTCCCCAGGAGAGATTGACGCTACTTCCATCAACTGTGGCAGTGATATCATTAACCGGAGGAGGTTCAGCCACCGATATTCCGGTTGCACAAACTTGCGCAGTAGCAAAAGTAAAAGTGTTCTGATCGATATTAAGGATGTAGCAATTTTCAATTCCACAGCTCACCAATGAATCTGCTAATGTGAATTGAGACTGATCACTTACAGATTGTAGCAGGCTGCCATCTTTGATCACATCAATGGTGCTATTAAGCAGAACCGGTTTTTTTAGTTGGATTTCATGGAACCCATTCATGGCTTCAACAGCGAGATTGGCGGAACAAGCAACATTCGAAACAAAGGATTCGCCAGTACAGGCATCGGTTACGCTAAGTCTAAAACAGAAGGAACTATTCTGAGTATCCAATCCACTAATGGTAAGACTACTACTGTTCGTTACACTTTGAAGAAATTGAAAATTGGGATCATCGTCTGTGGCGACCTCAAGGTTATAAACAATATTTGCTCCAAGAGTAAACCTGATGAGCATCGCGCCATCGACGTTCCCTAGCGTGGCCACACTTAAATTTGTTATCGTAGCCGGCACCAGTTGACTAACGGTATTTATTGTGCGGGTAACTTCCCCACAGTTTGGTTCGGCTTCATTAAACAGACCCAGGATCCTAATTTGTTGTGGCCCTTCAATCCCATATTGAAAGATGTTGGTTGATGAGCCTGGGGATACATCTTCAATATCAGTGGCTGTTAAAAAAACTCGATACGAATCGTAACTTCCACCGAAGGGGGTTACGGAAAGTCCATTTCCTGAACATTGATTTATCCTAAAATTGGGTGTTGTAGGCTCAAAAACCTCTATTGCTAACGTATCGAACTTATTAGCATCTTGCCCAAGTATTTGAGCAATATTGTAAATGCCCGGTTCATCAAAAGTATGTGTTGTATTTAAGGTAGGAGTTGGTTCATTCTGATAGGTGTATTGTCGGCTTATGCCTGGCGGGAAAGCGGTAACTTCAGTAATGTTTACCGTAAAGGGGGCACAGCCTTTGGCGAAATCAATAGAAAAAGTGCCATTTTGACTCAGTGCTTGACCAAATAACCGAGGCATAGCACCCAGGAAAATTGCAGTTACGATATATAGCTTCTTTCTAATCACTATGGTGAATCGACCGAAGTTAGAGAATTAGTTCTAACCATCATGTCCTCTTGTCACAGATATTAAACAACCAATTTTTCTAATACCTCCTTAAGGCCGAGTTGGTCCTGAGACCCACTTACCATATCCTTTAACGTTATGGTCTGATTACTGGCTTCTTCGGAACCAATAACTGCAACGTAAGGAATGCCTCGTTTATTTGCATAATTAAACTGCTTTTTCATTTTGGCATTACTGGGATAGATCTCAGTGCTTATTCCAGCACTTCGTAAATCATTCAATACTTTAAGTGAAAAATCAAGTTCTTTTTCTCCAAAATTGGTGATTAGGACCTTAGTATTTGATGATTGCTCCTCTGGAAATAGATTCAATTCCAGCATGACATCGTAGATTCTGTCGATTCCAAAAGAAATGCCTGTTCCTGAAACTCCATTTAAACCGAAAATACCTGTCAGATCATCGTAGCGACCTCCACCAGTTATACTTCCCATTTTAACGGAGGTAGGTTTGACCTCAAATATGGTACCGGTATAATAAGAGAGCCCTCTTGCCAAGGTCAAATCGAAATCAAGCTTCAATTGGATATCCTTTTTTGATGAGGCGTGTCCTAAAATAAACGAGACATCTTGTAGACCCCTTTCACCATTGGGGAGATCACCAATCAGGCCCATTAGCTTATCCACTTTTTCTTCATTGGACCCCTTTATTTGAATAACCTCTGATAGTAGTTCGCAGGATTTACTACTGAATCCGGATCTTTCTAACTCAGTTATTACAGATTCCAGACCTATTTTATCAAGTTTGTCAATGGCAACACACAATGGACCTTCTTTACCTGGCTCACCTATATACTCACTGATTGCAGTGAGGATTCTTCTGTTGTTCATCTTGAGCTCAAAATCTCCCAAACCCAGGGATTTGTAGACATCGTGAATCAGCCAGACAATTTCAAGATCAGATAGAGTCGAGTCAGTTCCTATAATATCTGCATCACATTGATAAAATTCACGATACCTCCCCTTTTGAGGATTGTCGGCCCTCCAAACTGGCTGAATTTGATAGCGTTTGAAAGGGAAGGTTATGTCATTTTGATGCATGACTACATATCTGGCAAAGGGTACGGTCAGGTCATATCGTAAACCTTTGTTGGATATTTTGGGGGTTAATGATTTAGAACCGGCTGCGTAATCGTCACCGCTGGTTTTAGATAAATAATCACCTGAGTTTAAGACCTTGAAAAGTAACTGGTCTCCTTCATTTCCGTACTTTCCGGTTAGAACTGATAAGTTCTCCATACTTGGGGTCTCCAAAGGTTGAAACCCATACCTTTCAAAAACCTTTCTGATATTGTCAATAATGTAATTTCTCCTGAACATTTGTTCAGGTCCAAAATCTCTTGTACCTCTGGGAAGTCCAGGCTTTGACATCTCTTTTCTTTGCACACAAAACTAAGACGATTGCTAAGAAATCTTGAGTGGGTGATATGGTTTGTTAAATAATGGGAATGCTTCAATAATATTTTAAAAATGATAACCAAAAAGTGTACAACCTTCCATCAATTTATATAACTTATAACCTGGTAGGACAGTAGTAAATTCTCACCTGCCAACCCCAGCACAGTGGAAAAGGAAGACATTTGGATTAATAATTGTATTTTATTATTGAAAAATATAATTATTATGATAACTTAATCGTTCCCCGTAGGGAACCCGTTAATTATTTCCAACATCAATGCTATCACGACTAGTAAAGTACTTACTCGTATTGGGAGGACTGTACCTTCCCATTCAGGTTTTTTCACAATGTCCCCCCGGACCTTTAGGCACGGGTCAATTCCTTAACAAACCCAATGGTTGCGCCACCTTCGGCCTGGACATTGATTGGAGGCTTTTCTATAATCAACTGGATGATAATGCCGAAATCAATATTGATTGGGGTGATGGAACACCACTGACCACTTTTAATGTAGGAACAACTGGTGCGCAAACAGGCATTAATGTAGATATGATATTTCCACATACGTATACCGAAGCAAATACTTTGGGTGGATGTGAATATACCATGACTGCATGGGTAGTTAGCGGACCGAGCAATTGCTACACCGTTCAGGCTACCACAGTTGAGGCAGATATTGTCATTTGGAATACTGATAACTTTGGTAATGCAGGTGCTGGTTTGGCCATTGATCCGATGGAAGTGCTCGTGTGCGCCGGGACTACGGCCACTATTCAGCTGACTGATGTCAGTCCCTGGAATTGCACCGATGTAGCAACTGTTTCCCCAGCTGCATTAAACGATTTAAGCAGGTGGGTTCAGTGGGAATATGGTGTGGTCAATACTATGACTGGAAACGTCCTTGTAAATAGTGTTAACCAGGCACCGTACCCTTTTCTGGGGGTACGCACGGAGTATAGTCTTTTACCCGTTTTAGCACCGCTTGCTCCTGATAATTTAAGCCTTACCATAGATATTCCTGCGACAGCTTTGACTAATGAAGAGTTTCACATTAGACTAAATAACTGGAATCAATGTAATCCTTTTGAGGATGTAGCTA
>JAJCYL010000033.1 GCA_029262955.1 Cytophagales bacterium
GTATCAATTGAGTATAGTAGCTGGTAAATCCCTCAGCAAACCACAATTCTCCTGACATATTTGCTTCTTCAAAATCGAATGGTTCAAGCGACTTAGGTCTTAACCTCTCCACATTCCAGCAATGAAAAAACTCATGGGAAATTGTGCCAATTCTACTCAAGCCTAAAGTTTGATCGACCGGATTGGACCCTACGACATAAGTCGAATTTCGGTGTTCCATTCCATCACCTGAGGCGTTTGGCATATAACAACTCAGGAAAGTATATTCTCCAAAATCATATTTTGGCAGCTCACCATATACGGCTTTTTGCTGTCGCACAATCTCCATCAGACCTGTGAAATATTTATCTAACGCATCGTCTGACACATTTAGTTTATGCAATATCCATCTAATGTTTTGACCATCCAGTTGCTCTTCTCGTAAATAGTAATCTGCAATTTCGGCTGGACTATCCATAAAATAAGCCTGGTCAGGAGCATAAAACACATTGTCACCCAAAGGCTTCATTTGAGTAGCCACCTTCCAATTCAAATCCTCCTGAACATTGAATTTCACTCTCACCGGACGTTTTTCCAGGTTTCTTGCAAATACAAATGTGGCTGGAATGTTTAAATGTGCATGGGTTTCATCAATACCAGAATAAGTACCACCTGCCCGATTGGCATATAGTGTGTATTCGAAATTAACCTCTCCATTGTGGTTGCTAATATTCCATTGGTAAGGATTCGGTCGGGTAATTTGAAGGTCATTGCCAATAGCATCGGTCGCTGTAACCGAGTAAACATTTTTTGCAAACTCATGAATAGCGTACCTCCCAGGTGATGTCCGACTCATTCTGATTTCAAGAACCTGATCTGAGAGGTTGGTGAATTTGGCTTTGATTCTTGCTTCGTGATGAACTGCATTATCAAACGAAATCTCGTAATCATTATAAGTCTGCGCAAATACATTGGCTTTTACTAAGAAAATTAAAATCAAGGTTGAGAGAGGCTTTTTCATATCAATTCATTACCGTCAGATTAATCGAGTCAATTAAGTCCGTAAACTAAAATAAAATAAATGAATCTGAGGACTTCTTATTATGTTCGAAGGACAGATATGACGGACCTCAAGGTAATTGCATTTGATGCTGACGACACGCTTTGGCACAATGAAGCATACTTCCAGGAAGCTGAACACAAATTTTGGGCACTTCTGGAAGATTTTCTACCCCAACATTCTGTCTCAAGAGAGTTGCTAAAAACCGAAATGCAGAACATTGGGCTGTATGGATATGGGATCAAGGCTTTCACACTTTCGATGATAGAAACTGCTTTGAGAATCTCCAATGGTTCTATTTCAATAGCCGTTATCGAAGAAATTATCGGTTATGGTAAAAACCTGCTAAGTAAGCCCGTCGAACTTATTGATGGGGTTGAAGAAGTTTTGAAGCAATTGAAAGGCAAGTATCGATTGGTTGTTTCCACTAAGGGTGATTTACTGGACCAACAAAACAAGTTGACCAAGTCTGGATTAGAGGGCTATTTTCATCATATTGAGATTGTCTCTGAGAAAAATGAGAAAGAATTTACCAAGCTGATCAAACACCTTGACATTCAACCAAAAGAATTTGCCATGATTGGCAATTCCCTCAAATCCGATATCCTACCGGTTTTGAACATTGGGGGTTATGGTTTCCACGTTCCTTATCACATCACCTGGAGTCACGAAAAGATTGACTTTAACATTGACCATGAACAATTCAGGGAGTTAACTAAGATCCAGGATCTTCTGCAATATGTTTAATCAGCTGATCACGAGGCCCAGTTTGGTCACAAGACCAACTGGGGTGATGGTGAATAAAATAGCTGAATAGTTACTTTATAAACAAATGCTCTCCTGGAAACAATACCAACCACAAATCGTCTCCTGCGTATTAACCATTTCACTTTAGTTTTGTTTAAAGTTTAATGAACCGTCTTGTATTCGTGATTTTCCTTTCCATATTCATATTTATCATTGACCTCTATGTATTCCAGGCCCTGAAGGTTGTCAGTGCCAACTGGAGCCCTGGATGGAAAAAAGGTGTTACCTATGCTTATTGGGGACTAACTGCCCTTACCCTCTTTGGCATCTTCGCTTACAATTTTTGGGGCATTCAATTGAGATCTTTGAGGACAATTATATTGGTCACTACGTTTATCAACGTCTTTTCAAAGGTATTTGCGTCACTCTTTTTGGTCATTGATGACCTCATGAGGGTTGGTCAGTGGGCCTGGCAAGGCTACCAGTCGAGTGGAGCCAGTGCAACCACTTCGGATAATGCAATTACTCGTTCTGAATTCATGTCTAAAGTTGCCTTAGCTGCCGGAGCTGTTCCGATTGCCACCTTTAGTTTTGGCATTATCTCAGGTGCCCATGATTACCGAGTTCATAGGATTAGTGTACCAATTAAGAACCTCCCCAGGCAATTCGATGGTATTAGAATTGGGCAGTTGTCTGATATACACAGCGGTAGCTTCTTCAATAAGAAGGCAGTGCTTGGCGGTGTTGAAATGATGCTTGCAGAAAAACCGGATGTGATGTTCTTCACTGGAGATTTAGTGAATAATGAGAGCAGTGAGGTAAATGACTATATTGACATTTTTGGCAAATTAGATGCTCCTCTTGGTGTCTTTTCCATTCTTGGTAATCACGATTATGGGGATTACAAGAGGTGGGATTCGCCGGCGGCAAAAAGTAAAAATCTGGAAGATCTTAAAGTAGCTCACAGAGAATTAGGCTGGGATTTGTTGCTCAATGAAAACCGTTTCCTCGAAGTGGATGGCGAAAAGGTGGCCATCATTGGAGTTGAAAATTGGGGTAGTCGGGGTTTTACCAAATATGGTGATCTAAAAAAAGCCTACCAGGGTGTCAAAAACGCACCTGCCAAAATATTTCTCTCACATGATCCTAGTCACTGGGATGCACAAATACGACCAGAGTTTTCAGACATTGACCTCACCCTGTCCGGTCATACCCATGGCTTCCAATTTGGAATAGAGATTGGTAATTTTAAATGGAGTCCTTCACAATACTTTTATGACCAGTGGGCTGGCCTGTATACTAATGAAAATCAGCACATTTACGTCAACCGGGGGTTTGGTTTTCTTGGCTACCCAGGAAGAGTTGGTATTGCTCCCGAGATTACGGTTTTGGAATTGAACAGGGCGTAATGAAACCATTACATGATAAATCCTTCGACAGGCTCAGGATGACAATCATTTACGTTTTATCAATTATGTTAAGTCATGCTGAGAATTAATATTTGGATGCCCAAACACGCAAAATAAGATGACATTTGGGTAGGTCCCCTGCCTGCCTAAAGGGCAGGCAGGCTTTAGGGAATAGAAAGGTTAGCGATGGCCCATCACAGACCCTGCCTCCAACCACACAAATCTCCTATCTGTCATGCTGAGTTTGTCGA
>JAJCYL010000034.1 GCA_029262955.1 Cytophagales bacterium
AGGCAGAAAAACTTATAGCTGATGCTAAACTACTTGAAGAGAGGGGTTGCTTTGGGATTGTATTAGAAAAGATACCTGCTAAACTGGCCAAAAAAGTTTCGGAAGAAGTTACCATACCCACTATCGGAATTGGCGCAGGGCCCAATGTTGATGGCCAGGTTCTTGTACTCCATGATATGCTGGGTATCACGGAAGAGTTCAAGCCTCGATTTCTGCGTGTTTATGCTGATGTTGCGAAAGAGATGAACAAAGCTGTAGTGAATTACATCAAAGATGTAAAGGAAGGTAGTTTCCCAACTGAAAAGGAGAGCTATTAAAAAAAGCGCTGAAAAAATTCAGCACTTGTACCAGAGGCGGGACTTGAACCCGCACGAAAAATGGTTAATTAAAATCAGTAATTCTAAAGTAGGGAATAATTTGGTTTTCAATGAAGAATCAGTACAGGGAAGTCTTGTTGAAGCACTAAATACTCAAATTATGGGATATGATGAGCAATTAATAGTAATGGGTTCTCTTGGAAAAACAGGGACACTTGGGAAGTTAATCGGGAGCAACGCATTGAAGGTAGTTGACAACGTAAACTGTCCGGTTTTTGTTATCCCTCCCAATGCAGCTTTTACGTTCTCAAGCGAAATAGTTTTCGCAGTGGATTCTAACCAAGTTCCAAAAAAAAATCAATCTAGATTTATTGAAGGAGATTTGCTCACTTCATCAATCTGACAGGCTTCATGTTGTACATGTACATGATTCGGGTAAGGACGAGGAGGCTCTTAACATGGCTTTCGATTCAATTTTGAAGGAGATACCTCATGATGTTCACATGATTTCTGGCGATGATGTTTCTGTGGAACTGGACCAATACGCAACTCAATCCTCCGCTGATTTACTTGTTTTGATTAAAAAGGAGAAAGGATTATTTGAAAGCATTTTTCATAAAAGTGTCATTAAAAGATTAACACTGCAAGCAACAATTCCATTTTTGATTTTATAATCACAGGAATAGCTCAGACTTAACCACTGATGTTTTCAATCACTGTATAATTCTTAATAATGACGTGATAAGATCGAATTACTACTCATTAGGCTGTGAACATCCCTAAGAGCATCAACCTTAACTGATGAATCAGCAGCTCAGTTGATTGCTTAACGTTAGGTTAATATTCTTAACACTAAAAGAAAATTCGGTTAATCTATTTAACAATATCCTAACAATCTCTACCAACCAACTTAATACTCTTAACGCAATTTTGCGGAAACAAACAAATCTTGTAACCGACATAAATGCTTTTTAAGATGAAAAAATTACTTTCTTTATTGCTATTAGTCCCCACAATGCTATTCTTCGCATCTTGTGGAGGTGATGACGACGACGATGATGCTGGAACCGATCCCGATCCTGCAACGCCAACATTAGAAACAATTTCCGGTGGAGAGCTCACTGCGGATGCAACGTGGGAAGGCGGAAACATTTTTGTACTTGATGGCCGGGTTGTTGTGCCTGATGGTGTAACACTCACCATTGAGGCCGGGACTGTTGTTAAAGGCGAATCTGGTGAAGGGGCGAACGCTTCCGCACTGATTATAGCCAGGGGTGGAAAAATAATGGCCCAGGGTACCGCGACAGAACCTATCATATTTACTACAATAGAAGATCAGATTGAACCTGGCCAAACAGAAAGCCCTAACCTGGATCAAAATGATAATGGAAAATGGGGCGGTTTAATAATTCTTGGAAATGCTCCTATCTCAGCAGACGACGTAGCAGTTCAAATTGAAGGTATCCCGGCTGATGATACTAATGGCCTTTACGGTGGAACAAATGCTTCCGATAATTCGGGAACTATAACCTATATATCGATACGCCATGGAGGAGCGAATATTGGCGAGGGAAATGAGATCAATGGTTTAACGCTTGGTGGAGTTGGATCCGGAACAACCATCAATCACATTGAGATTGTTGCTAATGCGGATGACGGTATCGAATTTTTTGGTGGAACTGTGAATGTCTCCAACGCTCTGGTATGGGCTCAGAGAGATGATGCGTTTGACATCGATCAAGCCTGGTCAGGTACATTGGATAACTTCGTTTATATCGCCGGTGAAGAATCAGATCATGGATTGGAAATAGATGGTCCCGAAGGTTCCGGAACAGGAAGCTTCATACTAAGAAATGGCACCTTAAAAGGACTTAACGCCGAAATGGCTGATTTTCGGGATGGTGCAACAGGAACAGTGACGAATTCCTACTTCTACAATTTTTCAAATGCTGGCGATTTTGAGCTAGACGCAGATGGTAGCGATGACCCTGCAGATGCAACAACAGCATTATCTGATAATCCTGGTAACTCTGATAATTATGCCAGTGGTGCAATCATACTTACTGGCAATCAGTTCAACTCGACAATTACCGATTCCAGTGATCCAACAACCCTAGAAGTTATATTCTCGGACAAGTGGAAGGTGGGACCTACAGCATTTGATCCTTCTGATGCAAGATCTGACGCTCAGGCAGTAGCTCAGGCTGAAGCTAATAAAGCGAAATTCGTTGCTGATAATGAATTAGTGACTGCTGGTACAGTTGGAGCAGATACCGAAGTGTTCGGCTGGACTTTTGCCTCAGCGTCAGCAGTACTTGACTTTTAGAAGAAGAAATTAAAGAGTAAGTTGAATAAGTGAAGTAAAAGGGCGCTGGCATTGTCGGTGCCCTTTTCTCTTTGAAAACCGAAACGGATGGTATTTCAAAATGAAATCCGAATGAAAGATTTGTTAACATATAATTAATGAACAAAACACAGAATTAACTCATTGATAATAGTGCCTTGAACTAGTTGATTTTACCTGGAGGTACTTTTGCCCTACAATTTATTCTTCATTTCACATCACTGTTCACTTATCAAATCTAAAATGAAAATACCTTATTTATTCAGCTCACTTCTGTTATGGAGTTCTGTATTATTGGCCGGAACAGGTACGATTAGAGGAACTGTTTTTGATGATGCCACCGGTGAAGGATTATTCGGAGTAACCGTTGTTATTAAAGGAACAACTGTGGGTACTGTTACAGACTTTGATGGAAAGTTTGAAATAAAGTTATCCCCTGGATTCTATGATTTACAGATCTCCTTTATTTCTTACAAAACACTAATTATTAGTGGTGTTGAGGTTGTAGAAGACGAAGTTACACATTTAGATGCCCTCAAACTGGGTGAGGCAGTTACGGAATTGGAAGAAATAGTGGTCACCGCTGAAGTCATCAGAACTTCAGAAAGTGCACTTCTTACGATTAAAAGAAAATCAACCAACGTCATGGATGGTATTTCGTCACAGGCATTCCGAAAGATTGGAGATGGAAATGCTGCTACGGCCATCAGGCGTGTCTCCGGTGTTTCTTTACAGGATGGCAAATACATTTATGTAAGAGGGTTGGGTGATAGGTATACAAAATCGAACCTGAATGGATTGGATATTCCCGGTCTTGACCCCGATAGGAATACGCTTCAGATGGATATATTCCCCACCAATCTTATTGATAATATTGTCGTATTGAAAACTTTTACCGCTGATTTGCCGGCAGATTTTACCGGTGGAATTATCAATATTGAAACAAAAGATTTTCCAGAGGAAAGATCATTAAATGTGTCAGGTAGCCTTGGTTATAATCCGGGAATGCACCTCATCGGTAATTACCTCGGCTATGATGGCGGGAATACTGATTGGTTGGGTTTTGATGATGGTACCAGGGATTTGCCCTTTGATAAGAGAGCAAATATCCCTTCAACTACGGACAATGACTCAAAACTTACGAGTTTAACCAGTGGTCTTAATCCTACTTTATCAGCAATGAGGCAAAATAGCTTCATGGATTATAGTTTGGGAATATCGACCGGAAATCAAATTGCTAAGGAGAAAGTGACTTTGGGTTACATGGGTTCTCTTTCTTACAAGAATGTAACCCGTTACTATGAGGGAGCTGAGAACAACACTTATCAAAAAGGAGACACTCCCGACATACTTGAATTGAGACCTAATAGAATTCAAAATGGTGACTATGGTACAAACAATGCACTGATTAGTGCGTTGGTTGGTGGTGCAATAAAGACAAACAGATCAAAGTTCAAAGTCAACCTGATGCATCTTCAAAACGGAGAAACCAGGGCGGGTATTTTCAACCAAAGTACCTTCATCACTGGTTCTGTCAACTTGAAGAAGGATAATCTGGAATATTCTGAGAGATCAATTACCAATGCGCTCATTTCCGGTACTCATGTATTAAATGATGACGGAAGTTGGGAATTGGAGTGGAGAATGTCACCAACACTATCCAGACTTAACGATAAGGATATTAGATCAACACCATTTAGAATAGATGACGGAGAAGTTAGTATAGAACCAAGTGAATCAGGAGATCCCACCCGAATTTGGAGAAGTTTGGAAGAAGTTAATTACGCCGGTAGAGTGGATTTTTCAAGACGATTTAAATTTCAGAACAAGGCGGCCAAAGTTAAATTTGGTGGGGGTTTGACCTACAAACAACGAGATTATGAAATACTCAATTATCGATTACTAGTTCGGAGACAGAGTCAATTAGGACTCACCGGTGATCCTGATGAACTTCTTCTTCCGGAGAATCTTTGGTCTCCGGAGTCTGATGGCTCCGGAACATATTTAAGAGGTAATTTTGAAATCTCCAATACCTACGATGGTTCAATAATTTTGCCGAACCTTTATGTTTCTAACGAGATGGGTTTTGGGAAAAATTTAAAAACTATTCTTGGAGTGCGGATTGAGCAATATACCCAGAGATATACCGGTCAAAATCAAAATGGAGATATTGTTTTTGATAATGAAAAAGTCTTAGAAGCCGTTGACTTTTTTCCATCAGCCAATGTGATTTACAATTTTGGAAAGCGTGCGAATCTTAGAGCATCGTACTCAAGAACTATTGCGAGGCCATCTTTTAAAGAGATGTCTTTTGCACAAATTTTTGATCCGCTATCCGGAAGAACCTTTATCGGAGGGTTAAGCCCCGTTGAAGTAGCCAACCCGGTTACGGGTGAACTGGATATCATTTGGGATGGTAATTTGAAAGAAACAAATATTAACAACTTCGACCTTAGGTGGGAGTTGTATCCAGCAAGATCAGAGCTGCTTTCCGT
>JAJCYL010000035.1 GCA_029262955.1 Cytophagales bacterium
TTGGCATTTACTTACGTTGGTTATGAATCTGTAGAAATTGCAGTAGCCGGCCGATCAGTTATTGATGTAAGTATGGAGCTAAGTACTACAGCTTTGGATGCCGTGGTTGTGGTCGCATATGGTGAAGTTAGAAAAAGGGATTTAACTGGTTCTGTTTCGTCTGTAAAAGGAGATGATATGGCAAAAGTGGCTACTACCTCTTTTGACCAGGCGCTTCAGGGAAGAGCAGCAGGTGTTCAGGTAACGCAGGTTTCTGGCCGGCCAGGTGGGGAGACTTCTATTCGTATCCGAGGCAGTAGTTCTGTCAGTGCCGGAAATGAGCCCCTGTATGTAATTGACGGCATGGTGATGACCAGTGAAAACGGCGAACTTTCTGGTGGAGGTACATCTGGTCCCTCCCTCAATGCATTGTCAACCATAAACCCGAGTGACATTGAATCGATTGAAATATTAAAGGATGCTTCTGCTGCGGCTCTATATGGTGCTAGAGGTGCAAATGGTGTCGTACTAATCACCACTAAGCGTGGTAAGGTAGGAAAGACAAGCGTAACCTTTGATTCTTATTATGGTGTCCAGGAAGTTACTAATACGCTGGATCTGTTGAATGGAGAAGAGTTTGCTAATTATATAAATGCACTTAATGCCGAAGTTGGTCTTCCATCCGATGTTCGTTACCTGATACCTGAAAATATAGGTGAAGGTACTGATTGGCAAGAGGCCATCTTCCGACAGGCCCCCATGCAAAGTCATCAGTTGACTGTGTCAGGTGGTGATGAAAAAACACAATATTCTGTATCGGGAGGATATTTCTTACAGGAAGGTACAATCATTAACTCTGATTTTGAGAGAGCGACCTTCAGAACAAATCTTGATGCGAAGATTAGCGAAACTTTTAAGCTTGGTACCAGGGTTAACTTGAGTCGGATTAGTTCACGTGGTGTATTAACTGGTGCTTTGGGTCCGAGTGTTGGAGTACTATTACCTGGGAGTGTTACTTCAGCTGTTTTGTTTACCCCAACTTTGCCAGTTCTGGATGCATCTGTGAGGGGTGGCTATACTTTCCAGGATGACAGGGGTCGAAATTTGGCAAACCCGGTTGCGGATGCCAAGGAAACCGATAACATCTCTAAAAACACCAGGATTGTTGCCAGTGTATTTGGTGAATTGGAGATATTGAAAGGTTTGACTTTTAAGACCAATCTAGGTCTATTAAATGCCCATGAAGATTCGTTACTTCTAGGTGGTTGGGGGTTTATTGCGGACTGAAGACTGTGAAATCCAAGGCGATTATCAGTGTAATCAAGCGCAATGAGGACAGCAAATTGGACGCCTTGTTTGGTTGGTTCTTTCCCATTTCAAATCAGGGTTGGGCAACCTAAGTGGCCAAAGCTGGTAAAACAGCTTCCCTCATTATTCCCACCATCCTTCAGGCAGCAAAAAAGGGATTTGCTGGTTTGATCTATGACTATGAAGGAGACATGACCGAAGAGGGTGGGGGGTTGCCTTCTAAAGTGGCCTATACTGCTATGAAGTATGCTGGTACTCCGGTGAAATTTGCCGTAGTCAATTTCACCAATCTCAGCTGCACAGTGCGGTGTAATCCCCTCTCATCAAGATATATCAAAAGCTATAATCATGCCCTGGAAATGTCAACCGTTATCATGTACAATATCAATCGGAACTGGTCTCGTCACAAAGACTTTTGGGGCGAGAACGCCATCGCCGCATACGGCGCAACCATCTGGTTCTTTCAAAGAAACCATCTTTTGTTAAGTACAATTCCTCACATTACAGAATTCCTCCTCAACGATTCCACAAAGTGCTAAGAATTCTAAGTTCTGATGAAGATGTAGCTCCCTACATCCGGCCCATCATTGGAGCGCTGGAAAGAGAAGCTTCCGGTCAAATTGCGGGCGCCGAATCCAGCACTTAATTTCCTTTGGCTAAAATGAGATCTCCGGAAGTATATTACGTCTTCAACCCGGAACCTGATAATATTTTTGACCTCGATATTACTAATAAAGATTATCCCGTACTCTTAGTAGCCAATAGCTTCTTATTTGGTAATGTGCAGTGCAGCTTAATTTTTATGCATGCCTACTATATTGGTTAAAAATATTTAAATTGACTTCCGTTTCTTAATTGTATTTTTTCATTTCTATAAAATAAGCTATTAATATTTCAAGAAATTTTAAAACTCCATTGGCTATGAAAAAATTGTTTACCAGAACAACACTATCCATGATAGTGTTATTTGCCTTTATCGGAACGGGCTTGGCTCAAACAACAATTTCCGGCAGTGTGAGGGATGCTGATAATGATGAAGAGCTTGCCGGAGTAAATATTGTTGTTCAGGGTACAGTTACTGGAACTATCACTGATGTCAGTGGTAATTTCAATCTGAGTACAGCTACAGTGCCTCCATTCAATCTAGTGATTTCTTATGTAGGTTATCAAAGCCAGGAAGTCGAAATCACAGATACTGATGTTTCAGGATTGGACCTCAGCCTAACCTCAACAAGCATTATGGGACAAGAAATTGTGATCTCTGCTTCCAGGGTCGAGGAAAGCATCCTTAAATCACCCGTTTCAATTGAAAAAATGGATGTGTTAGCCATTAGGAATACACCTTCACCTTCATTTTATGATGCCATTGCCAACATGAAAGGGGTTGATCTCAGTGCCCAGAGTCTGACTCATAAATCAATAAACGCAAGAGGTTTTGCAAGCAATGGCAATACAAGGTTTGTACATTTAATAGATGGAGTGGATAACCAAGCTCCAGGATTAAATTTTGCGGCTGGAAATATTGTAGGAATCTCAGACATTGACATAGAAAGTGCAGAAATGATACCTGGAGCGTCATCAGCGCTGTACGGTCCCAATGCATTGAATGGAATTCTTCTAATGAAAAGCAAGAGTCCATTTGAGTACCAGGGGCTTAGTGCTATGGCCAGAGGTGGATTGGTAAAAGTCGACTCCAAAGATATCGATCCTGTTACTGGAGAATTAAGTGAAATTGAAGGAGCCGAACCCTATCAGGAATATGCTTTGAGATATGCTAAAGCCTTCAATAATAAGTTTGCGTTCAAGCTTAGTGGATCCTATCTAAAATCTCAGGATTTTGTCCCCCAAGATTACAGGGACCAAACGGATGTAGAGAGAGATCTCGGATCAAGAGTGAATAACAGAGTTTATAACGGAGTCAGTATCTACGGTGATCCAGCGGTAAGTGTAGGTTTTATTGCTGATGCACAAATTAATAACCCTGCCACCGATCCTGTAACGGTTGCTCAACTACAGGCGGTTCGCTCACTCCTACCTGACGGTGCCCAAGGGGCATTTACGCCACTTGGTTTTGCCGAGGGAACATTTGTTGATAATACAACTGAGAGTGTAAAGATTAATGGAGCTCTACATTATAGACTCAACGAAAAAATGGAAGCCTCTGCTTCTTTTAACTGGGGCACTGGAAGTACAGTATATACGGCAAATGATCGTTTTGTATTAGACAATTTTTCTCTTTGGAATGCAAAATTAGAGTTGAAAGGAGACAATTTCTTCGTTCGAGCCTACAACACAACTGAGGATTCCGGGGATACTTATGCTGCTAATACGTTAGCTTCATTGATAAACCAACAAACATACTTTGGCAACTACGTGACTACATTTATTGGCGCAAGGACTGGTGCCGCTACCGGCTCAGCGCTTGATATTACTTCTTCTCATGCATTAGCAAAACAAGTCGCAGATGGCGCTCAAGTTACTCCAGATAGTGATACTTTTCAGACACTCACTGATCAATTGAGAAAAGTCCCCATTCCAAGTGGTGCTTTATTTCAAGATGAAACAAGTATGTTGCACTTTGAAGGGATGTACAATTTCAAAAATAAGTTTGAAATAATTGAACTCATTACAGGCGCTAATTTCAGACGGTACAATCTCGTATCTGACAATACTCTATTCGCTCTTGATGACAATGGAGATGAGATCAATTACAGTGAGTATGGTGCATATGTACAGGCGGCGAAGGCACTGGCTCAGGACAGGTTGAGGCTTCAAGCATCTGTGAGGTATGATAAGAACGAAAATTTCGCAGGACAATTCTCTCCAAGAATTTCAGCAGTAACAACTGTAGCCAACGATCACAACATCAGGTTATCATTCCAGAGAGGTTTTCGAATCCCAACCGCACAGGATCAATTTATCGATTTAGATGTAGTAAGTAGACGGTTAGTTGGTAGCAATCAACTTTTAATTGATCGATACAATTGGGAAACCAATACGGTTTACTCCAAACCTAGTGTAGAAGCTGCCCAGGCCAACTTCTCCCAAACTGGTAACGCAACCGCATCTGCAGCATTATTGGAGGCTGTTAATTTCAAAGACTTTAAGACTGAAAAAATCAGCACTGTTGAAATTGGTTATAAAGGACTGATAGCTGAAAAGTTGTTTTTTGATACTTATTATTACTATAGTTCCTACCAGGACTTTATTGCTGAAATTTTATTTACTCAAACCGTCCCTGGCGGAACAACACCCAATACGGGTCCTGCTAATCCTGAAGGAATTGCCAGTGGAACAGTCGAAACACAGGAATTTGGTTTTGATACCAATGCTGACGGTAGTGTTACTTCTCACGGTTGGGCAGCCGGTCTCGATTATTCATTGCCAAGAGGCTTTAGGGTAAATGGCAATATCTCATGGAACAAGTTAATTGATCAGCAGGATTTGATCGACCAGGGGTTCAGAGCATCTTACAACACCCCTGAATGGCGAAGTAACATTAGTTTCAGTAACCGTGAGGTAATTGATAATCTAGGTTTCAATATTACCTGGAGATGGCAAGATGCATTCTTCTGGGAATCATCTTTTGGAGCTGGTGTTATCCCAGCATTTAGTACAGTTGATGCTCAGATTAGCTACAAAGTGCCGAGTATTAAGAGTATTCTAAAACTTGGTGCTCAAAATCTATTAGATGAGAAATACACAACAGGATTTGGTAATCCGACCATGGGAGCCATGTATTATTTATCAATCACATTTGATGAATTCCTTAATTAATAATTCGAAATCATGACAATGAGAGGCGCACCCACGATACCTACCGGGGCAGGCTGAGGCTGATGGCTCACAGCCGTCTAGATTAGCATTCGTTTTTAGATTATTCAAACTCCTCTTTTTTTACTCGATATTGATAAGGATTTCTCCCCGGTGTTTCTTTTTGAAGTTTTGGTAATCGCTCGAACATCCCGGATGCAAGCATCTTTTTCTGGAATCTACTCCGGTCCAATTTCTTCTCTAGAATGGCTTGATGAAGCTGATTCAATTCGGGCATGGTGAAGTAATTGGATAGCAAGTTATAGGAAATCTGCTCGTGTTTTATGTCCTGTTTTAGTCGATTTCGAGCCTCCAATACGATGGATTTATGATCCATCCACATTTCGGGTAGCTCATCAAAACTGAACCAGAAAAAAGCTTCATCATATTCTCCGACTTCCGGGTGAGTTTTATTTATATCGACAAGCGAGTAGAACGCCAGCGTTATGAAGCGTTTGTTCGTCCAATATTCCTCATTCCACGGTATTCCTGCCTTCTCAAAGTATTCCTTCCATTCATTGCTAAACTGACGGTCCTTATCACCGAAAACAGATAAAAATTTTAAGTAGGGGTCTTCGAGATGAGTTCGGTTCATTAAGATCTTGGTTGCGGCATCATCCACAGATTCGTCAGTTTGTATGTAGCCACCGGGCAATAACCATTTCTCTCCAATTTTAAGTAGCAAGCATTTTAGTCTATTGTCCTGATATCCGATAATCACAAGATCTATCGAGAGATGAGGGAGGTAATAATCAGTGCCATGTTCAAAGAATTCCTTTAGCTCCATACCAGCAAAAATAATAGATTGTGACATTTTGCCACAAATAAATTTCATTATATTTGTGGCAAATAGACACAATTAAGAATTATGAAAAAAGTTCTAAAAGTTTTCTTGATCGTTTTGGGATCCCTGTTATTACTTGCCGTGATGGGAGGACTAATTGGTTGGTCATATGTGAAGTCGACCTTCCTTGATTTTGAAGATGAGTATGTTGAAAAGAAAGATTTTCAGGAAATCACTGTGGATGGCTACACTTTTCTGGATCGAAATGGGAACGGAAAACTGGATATTTTTGAAGATGATAGAAGATCCTCCAATGAGCGAGTTGAGGATGCTTTATCTCAAATGACCATTGAAGAAAAAATCCACCTCCTTAAAGGCTCAGGATTGGCATCAGCGATGGGCAGGGTAGAGCCTGGGGAGGGAATCCCGGGAGCTGTCGGTACCATCGTTCCAACGCCGAGATTGGGACTCCCAACCATTTATTTATCGGATGGTCCTGCTGGATTGAGAATAGAACCGACTCGTGAAGGTGAAGATCGAACCTATTATTGCACAGCATTTCCAATAGGCACCTTGCTAGCGTCAACCTGGAACACAGACTTGGTAGAAGGGATGGGATCTGCAATGGGCAATGAAGCACTTGAATATGGTTTGGATGTAATCCTAGGCCCTGGAGCGAACATTCATCGCCATCCATTTTGTGGCAGAAATTTCGAGTATTATTCGGAAGATCCTGTGCTGACTGGTTACATTGGAGCTGCAATGGTCAATGGAATAGAGTCCAATGGAGTGGGTACGTCCGTCAAGCATTTCGTGGCAAACAACCAAGAAACGAACCGAAACTACAACGATGTTATTGTCTCTGAGAGGGCCATGCGAGAAATCTATTTGAAGGGATTCGAAATCTTGGTGAAAGAATCACAGCCTTGGACCATCATGTCCTCCTACAACAAGGTCAATGGGACCTATACTTCAGAAAGCAGGGAGTTGCTGACGGATGTGCTTAGAGATGATTGGAGATTTGAGGGGTTGGTTATGTCCGATTGGTTTGGTGGGAGTGATGCACCGGCCATGATTGGAGCTGGAAATGACCTACTGGAGCCGGGCACCAAGAAGCAATGGAATGCCTTGATTGATGCCCGAGAGGATGGAAGTTTGACCATTGGAGAAATTGACACATCCGTTAGACGGATCCTCAAATTGATCATCCAATCCAGGAAAATGCAGAATTATCAATATGGGAACAATCCTGACCTGAAGGCTCATGCCGAAATTATCCGTCAGTCAGCCTCTGAGGGCATGGTGCTGCTGAAAAACGAAAACACACTTCCCCTTCAGAATGCAAAGAGTGTTGCCCTTCTCGGGGTCACCTCTTACGATTTCATTGCAGGTGGAACAGGTTCAGGAGATGTGAATGAAGCATATGCCGTATCGCTGGAGGAAGGGTTAAAGAATGCGGAATACGAGATCAATACCACGGCCAAAAATATCTTCGAAAGCCATCGAATGGCCAATTTAGAAGAATTCCAAAAACCTGAAGGCATCAAAGCGATGTTCACACCTTATACTCCACCCCAGGTTGTCTATACTGTTGAGGAACTAGATCGAATAGCTTCCGAAGCAGATCTCGCCATCATTACGATTGGAAGAAATGCCGGCGAGGGGGGTGACAGAGTGGAAGTGGATGACTTCCTACTTTCATCGATTGAACAGGAAATGATTGAGAACACTTGTAGAATTTTTCACAAAGCCAGTAAGCACGTGATCGTTGTAATGAACATCGGGGGTGTCATCGAGACCAGCTCATGGAAAGCGCAACCCGATGCAATTTTGCTAGCATGGCAAGGGGGGCAGGAAGGGGGGAACTCTGTCGCTGATATCCTAAGCGGTAAAGTCAATCCAAGCGGAAAGCTTCCCATGACCTTTCCCGTCAACCTGGATGACCATGCTTCAAACAAGAATTTTCCTCAGGACGGAGAGCCAATGAACGTGATGGATATGATATTCGGTGGTGAGGTCGAATCAGAAGAGGACATGGTTCGAAACAGAGATTACACCATCTACGAGGAAGGCATTTATGTTGGTTACAGGTACTTTGATAAAGCAAAACTGGACGTATCTTATCCTTTTGGGTACGGGCTTTCTTACACTGATTTTGAATATGGTGACCTCAACGTAACTGAGGAGAATGATACGATCAATGTTTTGGTAACTGTGCAAAATACTGGTGATCAGGCAGGAAAGGAAGTGGTGCAGGTGTATGTGTCAAAACCAAATTCAATCGTTGATCGACCGGAGCAGGAGCTGAAAGCATTTGTAAAGACAAAAGCCCTGGCACCCAAAGAAACACAAGAAATTGTGTTTCTAATTCCCGTTTCAGAATTGAGATATTGGGATGAGGATAAGCCCGGTTGGATTCTGGAAAGTGGTACTTATTCTATACGCATAGGAGCTTCTTCGAGAGATATCAGGTTTGCATTAGAAGTCGATCTGTTAGAAGAAAACGACTAGTAAGATATGAGTGCCAACGTTTTAAGGATTAGAGGGTGCCAATAGCTGAAAATCATTTGACTCTTTTGAGTCCTAATGTTGACTTGACTCTTGAAATGGTTTGTAAGATTGAAGTCTTATGTAGTTTGAGTAATTCGGCTTTATTGACTACCTGGTTTGACGTTAACACACTATATTATATAACTATTTAAATATATTATTGTATTATTGTTATATAAATTACATTATGTTAAACAGAGTTAGTCGAACTAAAGGCAGCCCTATTTCAAAGCTGCCTTCAGGTTCATCAAAAAATTTGATCTCTTCAAATGAGCATTAACATCTTTCTGAAACTGGGATTCAAAACCTTGACTAGTCAAAGTAAATGTTGCTACAATCAATATAACATTGGCAATGGTCCCAAACTTTGCGTCTTGCTCCTGCTGCGTAAGGCCTCTGAAAAGTTTCCGATAGATTGAATTTTGAAAGGACAGATTTATTAAAATTCTTAGCAGTCTCAGACCTCTGATTTTGACTGGTTCCACAGAATCTAATTCTGATGTTTGCAGTGTAGTGAAACGGAACGTTAGGCAAACCGAGACTTGTGTTGGAGGGAAGACAAAATGGAGTTTTGAGTTACCGGCAACACGTCTCGCTCCTGCCCGTAGGATACATCTAGCTGGTTGCCTGAAAGGCACTCTCTAAAAGGTCACATATACCCTTCATCTTTCATAAAACAATAGCCATCGCTGGTCAAAATAATATGGTCTAAAACTGATATGTCCAACAGTATTCCATCACTGTTTAATTTGTTGGTCATCCGAATGTCAGACTCGCTTGGCAGAAGGTTACCCGAAGGGTGATGGTGAGCTACTACCAATGAGCTGGTATTGGCCACCAAAGCTGTTGAGAAAACTAACTTGGGTCCTATGATGCCGGAATGAAATTGTATAAGAGATAAACCCACATAATTCTCCCTTAATACATACTTAATTTTGATAATGGAAATGTAAACCTCTGTAAATGAACTAGTAACAATTATTTATGATCATTGTAGCAAAACAGGAATGATTTCTTCACAGCTACTAACAACACTCCCAGAACAAGATCACGGGCAGCATCTTGTGTTTAAGGAGAAAAAGCTATCCACAATCAAAGCTGCCATCGAACAAATTCTAATTGACCTCCTCATTAAACTTATTAGACCACTTCATTCCCCTTTTAAGACGGTATGAAGAAAGTACATAAGTTAAAAACGAAAAGGAAGGTTGATTTACTCGTTCTGTCAGACATCCATTTGGGCACATACGGATGTCGGGCAAAGGAATTACACAATTATTTAACCAGCATCTCTCCGAAACGGGTTATACTCAATGGCGATATTATTGATGTCTGGCAATTCAGCAAAAGATATTGGCCTAAGAGCCATATGAAGGTCGTTAGCCTTCTTTTCAAATGGATGTCTAAAGGTGTCAAGATCACCTATATCACGGGTAATCATGATGAAATATTCCGCAAATTCGAGGGATTCAAACTTGGCTCTTTTGAGCTCAAGAATAAGAAGGTCATCAAACTGAAGAAGGGCAAAGTATGGATTTTTCACGGTGACATTTTTGACGTAACCATGCAGTACTCCAAATGGTTGACCAAGCTAGGTGCCGTCGGATATGACATACTGATCACCATCAATCAGGTTATCAACTTCTTCAGCGAAAAGATGGGAAAGGGTCGTATTTCACTTTCTAAGAAGGTGAAAAATAGCGTAAAGAGTGCGGTTAAATTTATTAATCAGTTTGAGCAAACTGCAACAGAAATCGCTTCCGAAAATAGGTTCAATTATGTGGTTTGCGGGCACATTCATCATCCCGAAATCAAGGAATACCAAACATCGAATGGCCCTGTTGTGTACCTTAATTCAGGTGACTGGATTGAAAATCTTAGTTCTCTGGAATATTATAAAGGCGAATGGTCCATTTATAGATATACTGATGAGGAATTCATAAACATCAAAACTGATGCTGGTGACGAAGATTATGCCTCACATAAATCTGTCAAAGAACTCTATAGAGAGTTACTCAAAGAAATGATTAAGAGTCCACAAAGCAAAAAACGCAAGACTGCATAGAATGAAAATTTTATTCGCAATTCAAGGAACCGGCAACGGCCACATCACTCGAGCTCAAGATGTTCTACCTGCCTTACAAAAACGAGCTAAGGTCGATGTTATGATCAGTGGCATTCAGGCAGATTTAGAACCTCCATTTCCTGTCAAATATCGTTACCACGGACTTAGTTTTATTTTTGGAAAAAATGGAGGAGTGGATCTCTTTTCAACTTATAAGGCTAATCGGGTTAGAAGAGTGTGGAACGAAATCAAGAGTTGCCCAGTACAAAATTATGACCTGGTTATCAACGACTTTGAACCTATTTCTGCCTGGGCCTGTAAATTAAGAGGTGTCAATAGTATTGCCTTAAGTCATCAGGGTGCTCTGAGATCGAAAAAGGTGCCTAGGCCTTCACATATTGATCCAATAGGTTGGTTCATATTGAAGTATTATGCCCCTTGCAACGAATATTACAGCTTCCATTTCAAGAAATATGATGAGAATATTTATACTCCTATCATCAGAAATGATATTCGTGAATTGCACATCAGCACCAGGGATCATTACCTGGTATACCTGCCAGCCTATGGTGACAAGAAATTAATCAAGATCCTATCTAAGATCAAAAAGGTGAACTGGCAGGTCTTCTCCAAGCATAGTTCCCATTCCTATAAAAAAGACAATGTTACAATTTCGCCAATAGACCAAAAAGGTTTTAGCGATTCGATTGCTTCATGTAGAGGCGTCCTTTGTGGCGCCGGATTCGAGGCACCGGCAGAAGCGCTTTACCTCACCAAAAAGCTAATGGTTATCCCTATGAAGTCACAATATGAGCAACACTTCAATGCTCAAGGGTTAAAGGACCTGGGCGTACCAGTTATTCCAAAGCTGAGCAAGAAATATGTAAAACAAATTAAGAAATGGGTTAAACAAGAACAGCGAATTCCGGTATTTTATCCTGAGGAGACACAATCAATTGTGGACAGGCTATTGCAAGAGTTCATTCGGACATCGTATGCTGAAAAAGCTACAACCTCTGAAGGGCATTTCATTTTACCAAAATTCAAATTTTCCTAAGTGATATATTCGATTGAAGATTTTGGCGAGGACTTCCTGTGGGGAGTCTCTACAGCCGCCTACCAGATAGAAGGGGGTGCCTATAATAATGGTAAAGGTGATTCCATATGGGATAAGTTTGTGCGAGTTAAAGGTTCTGTAAAAGATGGTTCCACCGCTGAAATTACATGTAATCACCATGAACATTACAACTCTGATATTCAGCTCATAGATCAGCTGGGAGTATCCAACTATAGGTTTTCAATTGCATGGTCACGCATCTTACCCGGTGGAATTGGCAGGACAAATCAGGAGGGGATTGATTTTTATAACAAACTCATTGATACCTGTCTGGAGCATGGAATAAGACCTTGGGTCACATTATATCACTGGGATTTGCCTCAGGCTCTTGAAGACAAAGGAGGCTGGACAAATAGAGAAATGCTCAATTGGTTTGAGGAATTTGTGATACTCTGTGCGCGAGAATTTGGTGACAGGGTAAAGGATTGGATGATTCTAAATGAACCGATGGTATTCACTGGAGCCGGTTACTTCTTAGGTTACCATGCTCCTGGAAAAAGAGGTTTGAACAACTTCATCCCGGCAGTGCATCATGCCACCTTGTGCCAAAGTCTTGGAGGCAGAATTCTTAGAGGTGAACTACCTGAATCCAATATTGGCACAACATTTTCTTGTTCGCATATAGAGCCCTATCGAGAATTAGAAGATGACATCCTGACTGCCAAAAGATTCGATGCCTTGCTGAATCGTCTATTTATTGAACCTGCGCTAGGTCTCGGATATCCAATGGATGACTTACCCATGTCTCAAAGGATCGAGAATTACATCGAGCAGAACGATGAATCCAATATGGCCTTCGATTTTGATTTTATTGGACTGCAAAATTATACCCGGGAAGTGGTCAAACACAATTGGCTTATACCCTACCTCAACGGACAAATAGTTAATGCTGACAAAAGAAATGTCTTGACTACAACCATGAACTGGGAAGTTTATCCACAATCTATTTATAACATCCTGAAGAAATTTGGTAAGTACGAGAACATCAAGAAAATAATTGTAACCGAGAACGGGGCAGCGTTTGACGATCAATTGGTAGACAACCGGATTAAAGACAATAATAGAATTTTATACCTCCAGTCCTACATTAATGAAGTTTTAAAAGCAAAAAAGGCTGGCGTAAAGGTGGGAGGCTATTTTATCTGGTCACTGTTAGACAATTTTGAGTGGGCCGAAGGATACACGCAGCGATTCGGCATCGTCTACACTGACTACAAAACCCAACAAAGAATCATTAAAGATTCCGGTCATTGGTACAGCAGATTTTTGTCTTCGGCTAAGGTGAGATATTTTGCTCAAGCTGGTTAATAACAAGTGCATGTTAAGAATCTTCTCTTAAGATAATAAAGCGATAATTGGATGTTATCTTATTGATAATCAACATGTAAAGAAGTATTTTGATCTTAGGGAAACGAGATAAACAATGATACTTCTTTTGGTCTTCTGGTCATTTTTGATGACCGACAATTCCTCAAAAGCATCCAATAAAAAAACTCTCAATAGTGAGCAAGCTCATTCAATCGTTAATCAATTCTTTTCCTCAGATCGTAGATTTCGTATAACCAAAAGATTCTATCACCTGCGGAAAAATCGACTAACCGTCGAAATTACAGCCAACCAAGACAATGATAATTATGTTGTCTTGATGGATGAAAAAACAAGCCGGGTGATACGAATTGAGATTAATGATACCATTGCTTATAAATGGAAAGGTGTAGAAGTAATTGCTCACAGGGGAGCTGTAGAACACGCACCGGAGAATACACTTTCCTCGTTTGAAAAAGCCATCGAGCTCGGTGCAGATCGAATAGAACTTGATGTCAGAGAAACGGCCGACGGCCATATCGTGGTTTTGCATGATGAATCCGTAGATAGAACGACAGATGGATCTGGTCTGGTCAGTGAGTACACGCTGGATTCTCTTAAAAAATTAGATGCCGGATCCTGGTTCGATGACAAATTCAGCGATCAAATGATTCCCACCCTTAGGGAAGCTCTCCAATTGATTGGTGATAGAGCGGAAATCGAAATAGACTACAAGTTCTGTAATATTGAAAATCTTCTAGCCATTCTCGATGAGTTTGGAATACTGTATACGACCAATATTTACGTCAAAAAACACTCCGACCTAGAAGTCTTTCGATCTCTTAACGAAGATCTTCTGCTCAAGACCATCCCTGCCGTTGGAAAGGACCGGATCAACCGACTACTGACTCAAGTAAAACCTAAAATTGTCAATGTAAAATGGCTTGTATAGAAGCAAGGGTTGGCTCAGACAATACATCAGGCCGGTACCCTTACCTGCCTAAACTCCTTAAGATTCGATCATAAAGTATTAATCAATAAAATGATAGATGACCTACCAGATTTCATAATTTCCGACAGGTTGGACTATGTTTTGAGTGAATTGCGTAGACTTAACTTACACAATTAACAATTCCATAATTGATTTGGGTCCATTCCAGGCACACAAAAGTCTAAACTTGCAGAAATGATTGTGCCAAAGAAAAAAGCACTCGGCTGGTCGCTCTTCTTAGCCGGTCTCTTACTATTTGCTGTCCTGCTATATGACCTGGGAATTGCTCAGTTGCACCTAGGTCTTTCTGAAATTGGTCTTTGGTTTATTCTGTTATCAGGATTTTCGTTAGGCTGGTTCTATTGTACCACTCAGGCATGGCGACTGGTCTTGCAAAGCATGGATATAGAGCTGCCTCTAAATCATTTACTCAAACTAAAATTAGCCGCTGATGCCATTAATGTAGTTACTCCTACGGCTAGCTTAGGGGGTGATGGCTTAAGGATTCAGCGATTGAGAAGTCTAACTAGTACACAAAAAGCGACAGCTAGTGTTATTGTCGATAAGACTTCCGATAACGTAGCAAAGATGCTTTTTATGATAGTTGGAATGATATATTCTGTCACATTCTTGTCTCTTCCCACTGACTGGTTATATACTTCTTTCATCTTCCTATTTATTGTGCTTGTCTTTAACTCCTTCAGTATTGGAATTCAGTTTTTCGGAATTTTCGATCTCGCTGGGAAGCAGTTAAAAAGATGGCCTGGAATACAATCTCTGATTGATAAATATGCTGACCGCTTGGTAGATGTAGACATACTGCTAAGACAGGCCTATTCCAAAAACCTTAAGGCATTCATCATAGCCACGAGTTGGCATTTCATTCGCCGAATACTCAATGTCGTCGAAGTATGGTTGATCTTGTGGGTTTTGGCAGAAACTATGAGCCCGGTTAAAGCAATTTATACTATGACGCTAACTACTGTTTCCAATAACATTTTCTTCTTAATTCCAGGGCAATGGGGAGTATCAGAAGCTACTCAGGTTTTACTTTTAAAACTATTGGGATATTCTTCGGCCACAGCTCTGACACTTGCTGTGATCCGTAGACTTAGACTCCTGTTTTTTACTCTGATTGGTCTTATAGTTTTGTCCAAACAAACTCCTACCCAAAAGAAGGTACTGTTTGCACGGTAGACTGAAATTCTGCACTTCCAGAATTAGCTGTCCTATAAATTACCTGAGTGATTCTTTGAGCAAGAAAATGATCGTCAAATTTTAACCTGGATGATATAGCAGCCTGACCAGCCAATTGCTTTCTAAAGCCATCATCCTCCAGCACTCTTACCAATTTACGTGCCATGTCAAATGGATTTCTTGGCTCTGACCATAAGCCATCCTGATCATTTTCAACAACTTCCACTGCACCACCGTGCGCAGCGATAACCGCTGGTACACCGAGTGCCATTGATTCAACCAAAACCCTACCAAAAGGCTCTGGTGCTCTGGAAGGCAATGCCAAGACGTCAAAATCAATCACATATGGTCTGATATCATCTTTAAACCCTATGAAATATGTCTTTTCTCTCACACCAAGTTCTTCTGCCAACTCTTTGTACAACTTCTTCAGATCTTTCTTAATTCCACCATCATTTTCCCCAACAATTACCAGCGTGGACATGGGCTCTTCCTTTACCACTTCAGCAAAAGATCTGATCAAAAGATCAATTCCTTTCCAACCAGTAATTCGGCCAACATAACCGATGATTTTCGTTTTTTCATCTAAACCCAATTCCTTACGAAGTGCCGGCTTTATTTCTTTCCTATTAAACATAGAAAGGTCACAGAAGTTATGAACAACAGTTATTTTATCATCCATGATGTCTCGGAAAGGTTCCGCTGAAGCATTAGAATTGCAAATCAACGATTTAACTGCCGGTGCCTTGGCCATCCAACGATAAAACCACCTTTCAATCCAGAAATTATTATGGATATTCCTAATATGAAAAATAACCGGTATTTGAAGTAACATACCCAGAACAACCCCCACTGGATTGGCGAGCATATGGTTACAATAGATCACATTGATCCGCAAACTTTTGGCAAGATTGCCAATCTTAAACGCAGAAATTATAAGTGACCAAACCCCAGCCAAAGCATTTAATACTGGAATACTTCCGACCCATTTATAAGGAGGTGTAAGTGGCCTTTCTATGAATTCCTTGATGTAATGCAGCCTCTCCTTGTGCTTCAGGTGTTTCTTGATAATGCCAGGTTCTGGCAATACAATATGAGGATTGACTTTTGGAGAATCCAGACCAAGATAGGCCAATAGACTCCTCCCGGCACCTCCACCGCTTACACAACTGTTTAAGAATAGAACATTAGGTTTTTGATCACTTACAGATGACATAATAACTGACTCAATTTGGAATTGAAACAAGAAACTGGCCTTATCAAATTTCACTGATTTGCCGCTGCAGGTGATTGTGTGAACTTTAAGCTTCCATCATTCATTAGTTAAGGAGATTAAGGTTGAGTTATCAAAATCCGGAAAGGCTTTAGGTCCAGAAACAAGTCCCTATTTTTGTGTTGAACATTGATTCAATGCGCTGATTTGGCATCACCCTTTTTCATAGTAGGTTCACCCCGAACAGGCAGTACCCTTTTGAGGAGACTCCTGATTAGTTACACTGACGTGGCCATCCCTCCGGAATCGGGTTTTTTGGCTGAATACCTCACCGCCACACATGTTGGTTTAGAGAAAAGGAAGAAAGTGTTTTGTAGTGATCCGGAATTCAATTACTGGCCGATAGACATTGAATATGACGAGATCCGTCATTGCAAAGACATGATTTCCTGTATAAGGTATGCTCATAAGAAGTATGCCCGTATCAACGATAAGGCTAACTGGGCTCAAAAGGCCCCAAAGTTGGTTCGTACAGGGCAGTTATGGCTGGAACAAATGCCGGATTGCAAACTTATTCATATGGTGAGGGATCCAAGGGCTGTAGTGAATTCGTTGAGAGAATCTAAATATCATAACCTTCACATAGAACATGGTAGTAACCGCTATATAAATGATACTGAAATAGGTCTCCTTTTGGAAAACACCTCCCCTACCCGAGTAATGCGTTTGAGCTACGAAGGGCTTATATCTTCACCTGACAACTCATTACAGCGAATATGTAATTTCATGGGACTGAAAGAAGGTCCGGGTACTTCAGAATATCTTTTTACCCTTACGCCGAACGAGCTGAAATTCGGTCATCATAGCAACCTTAACAAAAAGATTGAGATTCCCTTCTCTGACAAATGGGAAAGTGCTTTAAATCGAAAAGAGATCAAGGTTATTGAGCACAAAACTGCTCATCTAATGAAAGTTTTGGGATACTACAGAGTTACCAAAGACAGTCAGGATCTCCCTAAGATCAAATTAGAAGCTATACTTCATCATTTGATGCACACTTGTTCTCATAGTTGGAAGGAGCTCACTCAAAGACCTGACTTTTTTATGATTGCCAAGCGCAGATGGCAACTCGGTAACATTAACAAAATGCTGACTGACTTCTCAAGTGGATTATAGTTAAACTGCATCCACCTTCACCTAGGAACTTCATCACGAATTAGAGTTATGATGATTGAGAAGGTGTCTTTAACTAACCCAAATGAACATTTCACACTTGCTGGTGTTGGAAATGGTTTCAACTGCCTAATCACCGCAAGCCAACCAACAGTGAAAAATGCCTAAGCAAAGTGGACCTTCTACGGGATATACCTGACAATAATGACATGGACTCGGCGGCAAACTTGCTACCTCTCCCGCAGGGCCTCTGAAAAGCTGGTTGCGATAAAGGCCCAAGTACTGCCACCCAAATTTCAACGGCATTATGAATCTTAGCCCCATGATGTTTCCACGCTTTCTTGGGCTCCGTTCCTCCAAAAGCTTAACATTAAAATGAGATAAATGGAGTAAGCTTTTGTTAACTTTAAGTTAACATGCGTAATATCAAATTAACAATTACAAGCTCTGCGTTTCTCATAATTGCCATTCTGTTATTCTCCAGCTGTTCTAAAGAACTCCGAATTTATTCAGACTATAGTCAGAAAGGAGAATTTTTGTCCTACTCTTCATTTGGGTTTCTAAATAATAAAGACAGCAATGCGAACAATTCTTTCACATCTGAAGCAGAGAAGATTATCTATCGAAGGTTAAGAGCTTTAGGTTATCGTCACGAACCGAACAATCCTGATCTTATCGTTAGCTGCAGCTGGCACAATAAAGAAGTCACTGTACCGGGATTTAGCCAGGCTAAGCTTAATCAATGGACTTCTGGGACAGCTATTAGTTCCAGCGATCCAATGATAAATAGCAACCGACAATTGCTGAGAAATCTCCCGAAAGGAGCCCTTCTAATATCATTTTTTGACCGAACAAAAGGTTTCACAATTTGGCAAGGATATGCAGGAGGGTTACCAACCAGAAATCGTTCCCCTCAAGCCTCAAAGGTCCAAGCAGCGGCTACTTTAATCCTAGATCAATACAATATTGCTTCGAGTCTTCTAATGGCAAGTACTTCCAAATAACTTCAGTTGTTTACTGAGTCGCCGTTTCTAGTACTTTTCCAGCCTTGTCAACATCATAATCCAGGTTCAACAACCAGGCGACCGTTTTAGCCACTTGATTTTGATAATACTGGCCAGGTAAATTCTCACCCTTTGGGCTGCTGTCGGGGCCCAGAACGGCAATCCAAACTTCACCAGCATTGTGGATTTTATTGCCATGATGTTTCCACGCTTCCTTGGGCTCCGTTCCTCTGCCATGATCCGTAGTAATAATAAAAGTGGTTTTATCCTTGTATTGAGGAGTTGATTGGACATACTGCCACAATTCTTTAATAAACTCATCTGTCCGTCTTGCTGATTTAAGATAATGATCGTAAGCTCCATCATGGGCAAAATCATCAGTTTCTCCATAAGCAATGTAAAGTAGCTTCGGGTTGTTTTTTCGTAAGTATTCGTTGGCATAATGATGGGTAAAAGCATCCAGTCTAACAGAACCCCACGGGCTGGGAACGTCATCTTGCAACCTATTCAAGAATATTTCCTTTTCTGTAAGTAAGTTGTCAGTACTCTTTTCAAACCCGGCATTTACAGGCACTTTACTTCGTTCTTCGTTTATGATAAATGGAAATACATCCCACGAACCAAACGCTGCAACTTTTCCCCTAAATTCCTCATGCCCATTGACAAATTCCAATATGGTTTGATTCGGGTTAGGAATCTTATCATTAGAGGTAATCCGGACGTCATCTGAAAAACCGGTAAGAATCTCGTTATAACCGGGGTAAGAGAACCACATATTATTCGTACAGTTGACTTTGCTGTTGTTCCATCGATTACCATAAAGTTGACCTTCAGTGGCAATTTTAGACCAGAAAAATGGCATCAATTTCCTTCGTCTTTCTTCAGCATCATCTGCCCAGAACAGTTCCTTTAATTCATTCGTATTTTCGACATAGTCTTCATCACTGTTCAAAGAAGAATCCGCTCCGCTAAACAACTCCTGCCAGCGCAATCCATCCAATGTGATTAGAAATACATTTTCAGTTTTCCGCTGTTGACCGCAAGCCGTTAACGTTATCAAGCCAAGTACAATTAATAGGACATGGTTCTTATAGTTATTCCAATTCATGTTGTTGCAACTTTATAGTTTTAAGATAAGTCAAAATCAAAGAAGAGGGCAAAGCCCCCTTCTATTGAACCTAATTAACCACTATATCAATTTTCCCACCAACCTTTTACGTTAATATCGTCAGTACCTCCCATGGCAGATACTGCTGTAGTATAATTCTCGGCATTTAATGTTTGCTCGTTGTCAGGATAAAGGAAACGAACTGGAATTCTGTCGCTATTAACATTGTCCGGACCCGGTACAATTACCGACGGGAATCCTGTTCTGCGAAAGTCATACCACCCTTCCAATCCAACCAAAAATGAGGCCAACCACTTTTGAGTAATGATGGTTTCTAATTGTCCATCATAGGCCACATCTGGTTGCGACAAATAAGTATTAAGATCCTGATCGGTATTCCAATACTCAAATGACGCTTCAATACCAGCTTCATAAAATTCTTGAGCACTCCCATTAATTAAGCCTCTTTGTGCTGCTTCCGCCAGAATAAACTGAACCTCAGCATACTGTATTACCGCCGCTTTCACAGAATTCGGTGAATCATAGAAAAACGACTGATTAAGCCTAGATACATTTTTGGCTCCACCGTTGAAGGTAGAGGCATTGTCCTCACTCAAACCATTAGTTAGACCAACCAAAAGAGTCGGATCATCATCAGGACTATCTGTTGGCTGAAACCATGAAAATAAACGGTTATCATTAAAACTCTTCAATACAGCCTCACTTGTTTCACTTAATCTATGCTCATCAAAACTACCAATTCGTGAAGTGCTGATTGGCCAAGAGTCAACCTGGCTCGTTGCCGGATATGTCAAGATTGCATTGTCTTCATTACTTTCGAAAATAATTCCCCCATCCACAATAGCCTGAATTTCAGAACCAACACTAATTTGATTAGATGCTCTCATGAGGTAACGTAATCTCAATGAATTGGCAAACTTTCTCCATTGCTCAGTATTGCCATTATAAAGTAAATCTCCACCTAAAATTGGTTGGCCTTCACTCAAAAGAATTTCTGCAGTCTCCAGGTCAGCTAGGATGCCATTGTAGATATCTTCCTGCGATGCATAAGCAGGTTGGAAATTGCCTTCCGACTGCCCTTTAATTGCCTCGGTAAATGGAACAGATCCCCAATTATCAGTAAGGATCGTATATATCCATGATCTTAATACTAGAGCCATTCCTTCATAGGTGCTATTCCTGGTGGCATCATCTCTGCTAATCTCAAGAATGGTCTCAATCTCTGGAAGTACTCCATAAAAATCATTCCACAAACCTTCCTCAGAACCCCAGTTATACCTATCGAAGCCGGTAAAGTTTATTTTAGCCGTTAATTGACTTACAATATTCCCATTGTTCCAACCGGCCCTCACATACCTATCTACAGAATTTGAAATCGCAGTTGATAATAGTAAATCAGCTGTTACAGTTTCAGGCTGATTACCATTCCTGTTGATCTCCTCGAAATCGTTGGTACAGCCGCTGGCCCCAAAGACCAACAACAACATGTATAGTTTTAAATTTTTCATTTCTCTCGAATTTATAAGTTTAGGAACTTTAGAATGTCACATTTAGATTGAAACCAATGCTTCTGGAAGTGGGTGTTGCCATATCTTCTACACCTGGCACTACAGTACCACCATTGAAAGAGAGGGTCTCAGGGTCGAAATGTTCATTTTCTGTCCATAAGGCAAGGTTTCTGCCTACAATTGAAAAGGTTGCTGAATTGAAAGGAGTCCTATCTAAAAACGTTTTTGGTAAGCTATAGCCAATTCGTACTTCACGTAATTTTAGAAAGGTGGCATCATACATACCAACCTCCTCATTACCACGATTGTATCTCCACCAGTAGTAATCTCTACCGGATAGTCTGACATCATTGGTACGGTATGAGCCATCTTCTTGCCTAATCACACCCTCTGAAATGATACCTGACTCTCGCCCCTCTGCTGTGAAGTTCATCATACCTGAAGTGCCTCCAATCAGAACGGTTCGTGAATTTACCACCCCACCTTGTCTCCAATCAAACAATACTCCAACGCTTACTCCTTTATAAGTGAAATCATTTTGCCACCCCATCATGAAATCTGGATTATAGTTACCAAGATTTCTCAATTCAGGATCTCTAATGGCAAAGCCGTCTTCATTGTGGACTACTTCACCTTCAAATTGGGCATTGTCGTTTACCAACTCAAAGCCAGTACCATATACATCACCTACACGCCCTCCTACTTTAGCTAATACCTGAACATAGTTGTCAGAAATTGTATAAGTATCCAATCCATCAACCAATTCGATAATCTTACCTCTGTTTCTCGTGAAATTAACAGAGGAGCTCCATCTAAAACCGTTAGACAATTGAACTGGAACCGCATTTAACATAATCTCCAAACCCTGATTCTCTACTTGACCGGCATTAATCACCCTTGAATCAAAACCGGAAGTTTTGGCAACCGGCAGTGTAAGTATTTGATTCTTGGTATTTGACTTATAGTAGGTCACATCCAGTCCTAATCTGCCTTGAAAAAGTCTGATATCGGTACCAAACTCAATTGAATTAGCCTCTTCAGGCTTCAATTCAGCGTTATTCAGTGTAAGCGGAACTCCAACTCTCTGGTCGCTTCCCCAAGGCTCTGAAAATTGGAATGTGTTCCTTAGTTGTTGAGGGCTTGTATCATTACCAACGATAGCCCATCCTGCCCTCACTTTCACAAATGAAAGCGGTTCAGGCATTTGAAATATATCAGATAAAATGGCACTGGCTCCTACCGAGGGATAGAAATAAGAGTTATTACCATCAGGTAAAGTACTTGACCAGTCATTTCGTCCTGTTATGTCAAGGAATAATACGTTCTGATAAGAAATATTGGCAAATCCGTACACACTGTTAACTCTTCTTTCGTCATCGTTATGAGTTTTTGACAAAGGTTCAGCTGCATTCGCGAAATTATAAATACCCGGTACAGACAACGAATTAGCACTAATTCTTCGATACCTATTTTCTTCATCCCTACGGTTAGCTCCTACAGATACACCAAGTTGAAAGTCACTATTTAGTTCCTTATTGTAGGATAGTAAGAAGTCGGTATTTTGTTCCTTAAAATACAACATGTCCTCTCTATACTGTCCTCTTGCGAAACGTTGTGTGCTGAACGCACGTTGACCAGTACGCAAATCATTGAAGTAATCTGCACCAGACCTCAGCATCAATGATAGGTTGTCTGTAAGGTCAATGTCAATTTTGAGATTTCCAAATATGCGATCTTTATCAAATGCATTGGTATTCTCATTCATGGTAAAATATGGGTTATCATGCCAGTTGTAGTTATAGTTGAATTGCTGAATTCCCTCTAAACCCGGCTGCCAGTAATCCTGCAAAGAGTTCATGTCAATTTGACGTCCGAACCATACCCATAAGTACATGATATTCTCTGTTCCATAGGAGTTGTTTGGACGATTATTACTGCTGCTGTTTACGTAATTAAGAGAAGACGAAATTTTCAACCATTCTTTCAATTTATAAGATCCGTTCATGGCATAAGTCCGACGATCATAATCGGTATTGGGCAAAATTCCCGTATTCTGTAAGTCAGTCACCGATACACGTAAGTTTCCAAATTCATTTGACCCACTCACTGCCACATTGGTAGTGACGGTTGATCCTGTCCTGAAAAAGTCATCAATATTGTTAGGACTTGCAGTCCACGGGAGAGGTGTTACAGTATCGGTAAAGTTTCCGTCTTCATCACGTGGTCTTAAAGCAAAATCTCCAGCTCTCAATCCACCACTTGTCGGGCTATTATGCTGAATAATTGACTGACCATCAAAACGTGGACCCCAGCTTTCATCAATGTTGTCGTTGGTACCAGCTCCAAATCCGTCACCAAATTCAAATTCGCCTCCTGCGCCCTGGCCGTATTGGTTCTGATATTTAGGAATCCTTAACGCTTTCTCGAAAGTTACATTTTGGTTATAGCTCACACCCAGCCCTTTTGTTCCTTTGCCAGACTTGGTAGTTATTAATATCACTCCATTGGCACCACGAGATCCATAAAGTGCAGTGGCATTGGGCCCTTTAAGTACAGACATAGTCTCTATGTCATCGGGATTTAAGTCCTGTGCTCCGTTTCCATAGTCCGTTTCAAGGTTTCCTTCTGACCTGTTACTTGAAGTTCTGTTGCTAATCGGAATGCCATCTACTACGAACAATGGTGAGTTGTTCCCCGGTATCAAAGAGCTTTCGCCTCTAATTGTGATTAAAGAAGTCGAACCAACTCCTGAGCTACCTCCTACTACCTGCACACCAGCTGCTCTACCAGATAATGAGTTAACCACATTTGTCTCTCGAGCAGTAGTTAGTTCACTGCCCTCTACTTCTTGAACTGCATACCCAAGAGCCTTCACATTTCTTTCTACGCCTAATGCTGTAACTACAACCTCCGTTAATTCTGTTGCATCTATGGTTAAACCAATGTCAATTACTGCTCTACCATTAACGGACATTTCTTGTGACTCGTAACCGACATAAGAATAAACCAATACAGTACTTGACCCCGGAACCGTCAGATTATACTTTCCATCAGCATCTGTTACAGTACCATCCGTAGT
>JAJCYL010000036.1 GCA_029262955.1 Cytophagales bacterium
GATTCCTTTTTTAAATGATGAGCTGTCTCCGAGGTTAGTCTGTTTTCTAAGAAGTAAATTTGGTTTGGACTTGACCAGAAAATATCGTGACAGCGTTGAAGTAGCGATTTGTATTAAAAGAATTGCTGTAACAGAAGACAGGACATAACCAACTATAAAAGGTTTAATCGCAATATCCTTTCCGATCACTACGTAAAACCAACTTTGAAGTACCTGTTGAAGCGTAAGTGCTATAGTCAGAGAAACCAATGCCAAGATCATCGCTTCAAATGTGAAGAGAAGCAGGATTTGTGATTTGCTTGCTCCATTAATTTTCCTGATGGCCACATCCTGATTCCGCTGCAACCCATGGGAAATTGAAAGGTTTGCTGTATTCATGGAAACAATGAAGAGGAGGAGGAGCCCAACTAACGGAAAGATGTAAATATTGGACTTTGGTGAGACAGCCAAGTCGGTTTGAATATCCGTAATGAAATGAGTCTCCACCAAAAGGTTAATGCCATGAGCCACATGAAACTCATCGCCACCCCAGGATTCTTTCGCCAGAGGTAAAAATATATTTTCATCAAAGACAGTAAGTTTTTCTCTGAAGCTATGGAGGTCAAATGTTGGCTTGAATAGAAGATAAGTCATTGGTTGGAAACTTAATACTTCAAGATTTTTATGTTCAGGTGGTATCGATAGAACTGCATCAAAATAGAGATGCGAATTCTTGGGGACGTTTTCCATAATACCGGAAACAACGTATCGTTTTCCATTTATATCTAGAGATTTCCCAAGGGCTTCATCAAGTCCAAAATATTTTTGAGCCAGTTGTTCACTTAATACTATTTTATAAATACCATCCAGAGCTGTAGTTGGATTTCCACTTATCATTGGGTGAGTGAAGACCTGAAAGACCTCTTTGTCAACGTAATAAAAGTTATTCTCCTTGAAAAGCTTTTTGCCATCAAGGTTTTCAATTGATAAGTTGCCATCCATTTGATAGAACCTCACAATCTCTTCAATCTCAGGAAAATCTCCTTTTAGTAAGTCCCGGAGGCCATGGGCTGTAATATCAAATCGTTCGGTTTGGTCTCCCTGCTTAAATGTGACGTCTAACCTGTAAATCCGGTCTTTCTTCTCGTGATAGCCGTCATAATTGATTTCATTTTCAAAATAAGCAGCAATAAATATGGAGCTTACCAGAGTCATGGTCAGGCCGGCAATGTTGATTGCAGAATAGACTTTATTCTTATAAAGAACTCTCCATGCTATCTTCAAATAACTTTTAAGCATAATTGTAATTTAGCAATACACATACCAACTTTAATCTATTGATATTAAGTTACTTAAGGAAGTGTCGAAAGAAATAACGTCTCATTATGGGACACTTATTGTTTCAAATTGAATCGCTAGTGTGATGATTGTTAAATAGGCTAACTAAATTTTTTATTCTATTTTTTCTTTAAACAAGGCAAAATTTGAGAGCATAGCAGCGTTACGGTCGAAAATTTTAACAAAGTATAAAGGGAAAAGGGTGAAAAAATAGCTGGAGAATTTGACAATCATCACACCCGGTCGATTGTGACCACGACGTTTATTGTATTCTTAATAAGCTGCCAATTTTTAGTTATTATATTTAATCCATTACTTAATTGATATGGTAAACGATACTGGTGCTGTATTTTTCATCCTGGGGTTGGTGGTTGTTCTGTCGCTATGGTTGGAGTCCAACCATAAGATTTTTAAAAAACTTGGTTCAGGATCTTTGGTGATCCTGATTGGGATGATCTTATCTAATACTGGCTTTCTGCCTGGTGAATCCTATGCTTATAATTTTTTGATGAGCTCTGGTGTGAGTGCTGGCATCGTCTTGATCTTACTAGGCGTGGATATTAGTTCTATAAGAAAGGCAGGTCCTGACATGTTGAAGGCATTTGGATTAGGTGCCCTGGGTTCTGCTGTGGGTTCCGCTGTGATGGCGCTAATACTGTATTCATCAATAGGAGATGAAACCTGGAAGCTGGCAGGACAATTCACTGGTACCTATGTAGGAGGTGGAATGAACTTCGCTGCGCTTGGAGCTGCATTGGGTACGAGCAGTGATCTTTATGCAGCAGCAGTTGCAGCAGATGTGTCTGTTACCGCTTTTTGGTTGATTATCTGTTTGGCAGTCCCGGCGATTTTAGGCAGTAAGAATGGTGAGCAATCAGTAAGCCTTGAATCAAATGAGACATTTACACTTGAAAAAGCACTGTATAGAAGTGAACACCCTATAAATATTAGTCATATTGCGGCATTACTCTCCATTACATTTGGTTCCTTGTGGCTGGCAGGAATGCTTGCCAATTGGTTCTCTTTTTTACCAGAGATACTATGGTTAACCACTATTGTCCTGTTAATGGCTCAGATTCCTGCGGTCAAACAGCTCTCTGGAAGTGCGATGTTGGGTAATTTTTTGCTTCTCCTCTTTCTGGCTAGCAATGGGGCAAATTCAGTGATCGCTCGTATAATAGAAGTTGGCCCTGCCGTTTTTTATTATGCGGTTGGTACCATTGGAATACATGGGATCATAATTTTTGGACTAGGCTACTTGTTGCGAATTGATGCGGGTACACTGGCCATTGCCTCACAAGCCAATGTAGGTGGTTCGTCTTCGGCCCTGGCCCTGGCAAGTGCAAGAGGATATGGTGATCGAATTTTATCTGGTGTGGCCGTAGGTTTATTAGGCTATGCTGTGGGGAATTATTTGGGCCTCGGGGTTGCTAATTTCATAAAGTTTGTACTGGCTTGATCAAATCTCAAGGCCAGAAAAATTCTCATTCAATGTACCTAAAGCAGATGGCTGAAGCTCATTGAGCTGCTCTCCGGCAATAACTCTTTCATACAACTCCAAATATCGATTGACCATGGTTTGATGGGTAAAGTTCTCGATTACGTGGTTTTGACAATCTTTGGATGAAAACTTATGACTTAGTAATGATTCTGAAAGCTCTCTTTGTGAATTGGACAGGACTCCAACGTTCTCATTGATAATAATTTCTGGTAACGATCCATAGGGAGTGCCAAACACTGGGCAACCAAAATAGAGACTTTCAATGAGGGCAATTCCAAAAGGTTCATGCCATAAAACCGGGAATATCAGCCCTTTGGAATGGTTTAAAATCTCATTCTTTTTTTGCCCGCCAATCATTCCATGAAATTTGATTCTTGGATTTAATTTGTCAATCAAACTAATTTTTGAGGTCAGCCTATTTCCACCGACTACTTGAATTTGCTGACCTGCATGATGGGCAATTTTAATAGCGTCATTCAAGTTTTTTGCCTTCCAACTGGCTTTTGCCAGGAAATGAAAATAACTGCGTTCTACCTCCAATTGCGGACTTCCATAATCTTCCAGATCTATTCCATTATAGACAAAACATTGACCCTGATGCCTTTCAGCGTGATTCTGAGAGACGAAGACCGTATTCTGATCAAGAGGCTCTATTTTGTCCCCATCTGGGACATTACCTTGATTTGTGACCAGGTAAGGTTTTTCCAAAGCTTCCTTGGGCTGAAAGAACAAATGGACGATATCTGTTTCAGCAGGAATTTGGCTATCGATTGGTTTGTTCGAATTGAAGTCAAGAATTGTTGCAAATGGACATGATGATCCCTGATCAACTAAATAGGTCACGTCATGGCCCCTCCTGGCCAGTTCCTTACCCAGCCACCACATAATTCGCTCCGTACCCCCGTAAGTCGTTACAGGAATTCTGGTGCGATGGGCAATAACTATTCTCAAGGATTATTCTTTTTTCTTCCCAATAATGCCGGTATCCACTGCAAAAGGGAAGACATTATTGTCACGATCGACATCAGCCATCCGCTGAGTGGCATCAATTTCAATTCGTCTTATGTCAGCCATGTTGCTTGGAATGGTAAGGGTATAATAAGGGTGCGTCCATGGCCAGTCTGAATAAACGGACCAGCCGAAATCCTCGATCTCTTTTGTTTTCTCTCCCCTCATGATGGATTGAGGAATGTATAGCACATCCTTTTCGCCGTTTTCATACTCTACAAACAACTCCAGGGGCATCGGCATTTTTCCAACTCTTTCAATTAGTACTTCTGTTTCACCTCCTTTGCTTTGAACTGACTTTATCCCGTAGTCAATGAAGTGTCTGGTGTTAACAAAATATTCAAAGTACCAATCAAGTTCGAGCCCGGAGTGTTTTTCCATTATTCGTTTGAAGTCGGTCACATTTGGGTGCTTGAATTTCCACTCATTGTAATATCTCCTCATGGCGCTATAGAAGGTGGATTTACCCATGATATAGCACAGCTGATTTAGTGAAACTGCTCCTTTTGAATATGCGGCTGCACCATATGCCGCATTAGAACTATAATGGTCGGAGTGGGTTCTTAACGGCTCTTCTTTCCCACTTTTGACCAGGGCAAAGTAGCTTGCATAACTACCGGCCAAAGGGTGTTCCGTGCTTTTCTTTTCATATATATGGTGTTTTGTAATTGCAGATGCAAAGGAAGTAAACCCTTCATCCATCCAGGGATAAAGACTTTCATTCGTTCCTAAAACCATTTGGTACCAGCTGTGAAGGGCTTCATGGATAGTCACACCCACAAGGCTGCCAAGACTTCTATATCCGGTTACCAGGGTGGCCATTGGATATTCCATTCCGCCATCACCACCTTGAATCACTGAGTATTTCTTATAGGGATACTTTCCAAAGGTGTAATTCATGAATTGGAAGGCTTTGATTGCCAATGGCTGCAGATCCTTCCAATTTTTAACCAATGTATCTTTTTGATAAAAAAAATGCAGTTCGGGTCCATCCGGAACCTGGACAATATCGTGTGCAT
>JAJCYL010000037.1 GCA_029262955.1 Cytophagales bacterium
ATTTGTTGCCTTTCAGACAGACCCTTAAATAAGGTCCTATCGGTGATATATCATTTCAAGGTATCGATTTCTTTTTTATCCTGTTCTTTTACTTTCTGACTCTGATATGTCACCGCTTCATATTGTTGTCTACTTAGAAGACTAGACATCATCCATACATTGTAACGGAATTGTTTTTCCGCCTTCGTCGATGGATTCACATATATAAAATAGTACATAAGAAATCCTTCTAGCAATCCACGCAGCAAGATATTGGCAGAAGGTACGTCAAGAATTTTTTGATTTATATCAAGATAATTTGACTTAAAGTAAGTGCCAGAAAGCAATGTGAACAAGGATTGGGAATGGAAAATAATTTTGGACATTAATGTGTCGCCATATATCTCCCATTTTTCAAATCGCTTCTTAGCCTCAGTTAAAGTTTGGTTCAGATAAACTAATGTATCCAGAAACAAGAAGTAGTCTCCTATACTTTTCGATAGGTTAACTTCATTGAATTCCTTAATAACTTGTAATTTGAGTTTGTCCCTGATCGTCATGTCCATCATTTATCACTTTTGAGTGTTATCCGTGATTTCCAAGTTAAGGGCCTCGGCAAGGGGCTTCATTTCTTTCATTATTTCGGATTTAACCCTTTGCTCCGCAATTAGAATTTTGACTTCGTCAATCATTGCATAACCTTTATAAAGTGTGAACCTAATGGTAGTTGCATACCCTCGTGAATTGTAGTTCTGTCGCATACTGACTGAATTAATCGACAAAGTTTCAATTTCAGTAAAACTAGCAGAATCTCTTTTCAGAGCATCCACTTTATGGATTTTGTTTTCGGTGAGGTTTATCGTGACACTTCTCCTTCTTAGAAGATAATCTATATAGATGAGCGATACACATAGTGCCACACCAATGATCCATGAAATGAAAGTTGCAAACCCAATTAACCCCATTACACCTATAAGTCCGGCACAACCTAAAAACCGAATGGGAATGGTGTGATTCTCTTCAAGTTTGAAATGGAAGACTTTTTTGATTTCGAAAATGGGTTCATAAATGAATTGATACTTGTCTTTGAGAATGGTTTGGGCAGCAATTAAAGCTTCATCTTGATAACTCTCGGGTTTGTTCAAAATGTTAATCAGTTCCTCTTTTGACTTGTTCTCGAGTTGATTCAGGAACGTATTCATCATATGCGTAAATGAAGTTAATTGAGCACAACAACCTGTGTAAAAGGCGGCCGCTTGTTGTTGCTTAATAGCACTAAAGCTAGCGAAACTGCTGAATATGTGCAACGGTTGGAGTTATGAGCTGCGTGCCAAAAGTTTATTAATGGCAAAGTTTCAGATAGTGCAGAAGTTCCAATGAAGCAGATGAGCGGAGTGTTCAATGAAAAATCCGGAGTAAGAGAATAAGGGCTGAATTTTTTACCATGTTGTAGGTCGTCTCTCAAGTATCATTAATAGAATTCGAAAAAGCCTTGAAGGGTCGAGATTCCAATATCTTGACTCCAAGCTTTACGCCTTAATTTTTGGTATTGACCATCTCGTAACCCCTCAATTTCGAGGATTGCTCCATCATTGATTTTTGATGTGTTATCAATAATTTTTTCAGCCCAAAATGTGGAATCAATTAACATGAGGAAGCTGGATCTTAATTCGAGGTCATATTCTCTCTTTCGGTAGAAGCCCTCGATATTGTCTGCAATTGCATAAGTCGTGATTTCGTTATTTGAAATTTCTACGACTCGCTGACCCTCTTCGTTAGATATTCTTGAGCGGTAAATTTCCTTTGAAACGTCGTTTTGAGAGTGAGTTTCGAATAAGGAATCAAAATGCAATTTCAAGTTATGGTCGCTCAGAAACTTTCCACTGGCGTTAATTGGTTTAACTTTCTTAAGACCGTAGATTGATTTCTCGGAGCAATTCGAGAAAACAAATAGGATAATGATAAAAAGAGATCTCATCTTTTCTTGGTGGCACCTACAACGTCTCCGTATATGAAACGTAGCGTGTAAAAAAACGCTATCGTTTCGGATTATACACGAGCCGAATTTTTAAATTTTTCTTTTTATCTTTATTTTACTAAAAGCCAAATTTAAAAATTTGGCGGTCTTCACAAATACACAAAAACCTTTCGGAAAGCCTATAATAGCTATGTTTTATATACATTGTTAGGCAAAGTATTTTAGAGTTTAAATGGTTTTATTTCCTTTTTTACAATGTCAACTTTGGTTTCGCTAACTTCACTAAAGTTGATAATGTTTTCACTTTCGATTTTCGCAAAAAGATTGTTGAAATTACTTTCGTCTTGGTCTTTTTTTAAGTTTAAAACATCTCTACCACCTATTCCGACTGGTGCAATATCTTTGTGTTCATCTATGCCAAAGGAAACAAAAATGAATTTATTTGTGTGTTTCTTAAGCTGCTCTAAAATTACCTTATATTCAAATCCAACACCGCCTTTGAAACTATCAGCTCGCTCTTTATATTTTTTAGACAAGATGACAATAACTTTATCCGCATTCTGAAGTCCATTTAACATCATTTGATTAAAATCAGTCGCACTTTCCTCTTGAGATTCCTTTTTGTCCATAGATGCATCATATCCCTTTTCTCTCAAAAAATTAACGAATGAAATTACTTTGTCATTATGTTCTTCATTTTCCCAAGCGTATGTTACAAAAACGGATTTCTTATCGGAAGATAAATCGTTTGAAAAGTCTTCAATTTCTTTAATTTCTATTTCTTGCTCTTTATTGATTTTTTGAAGTCCAACTATCAAATCCTGTCTTACTTTGGTTAAGATAAATTGAATTCCTGCTCTTCCGACTCTGTGTGCTGCTTTTACCAGCTTTAAATGAGGGTTGTTGTGGTGAAAAGTCTCGTTAAGCATATTTACTAATTTTTGATGCAATGGTCTTAAAACCATTTGTCCATCTGTGCTATTAAGACCTTCTTCAATAAAACCTATTCCATCAGGAATGAATGTTATTGATAAATCAAAACCCATATGTTCTGATAGTACTGAAAAATTAAGCGGAAATTCAATCTTAACTAATTGTCCATATGCATCTTGAATATCTCCGACAATTTCAGACCTTATTTTTCTGTATTCAGGTAATTCATTACTGGAATAACCGTTCAGTTCTTTGTCGATAAATTCAATTAATTTTTCGTCATTTGCTTGTTCAGCATATTCTTTTGCTTGTAATAGTAAGAGGCTTAATTTTCCCTCTCCAGTCAATAATTTATCTAAAAGTTCTTTCATTTGTCATATTTTGCCTAACAATTGGCTATGATGCACTTTTAAGCATCATATATCTATTGTGTCGTGCTAAATCTAACGGGTTTTGATCGATCTAAAACTATTGGTAGCGACAAGAGTATAAATTTCGGTCGTTTTATTTAACCAGCTAAGATGCATGTTTCGCAAAACGAATCCTTAAATAGAATCTGTCTAAAGACTATATGGGG
>JAJCYL010000038.1 GCA_029262955.1 Cytophagales bacterium
TGGTGGAACTGGTAGACACGCTAGCTTGAGGGGCTAGTGGGCGTTTAGCTCGTGGAGGTTCGAATCCTCTCATGCGCACCCCAACGAATCAATATCATTTTCTTAGAGGATTTTTATCATTAAGATCAGAGTAGTTAGCTCCTAACTTTCTCTAATGGATTCGAGCACTCTAATCACGATAAGCATTATTATTCTACTCGGATTTGGTGCAGTCATTTATTTCTATTTTACCTATCGCTATTTTCTTAATTGGAGACACAATCACAAGGAACGTACTGGTAAAAATCCTCCAGTTCACCTAATCCTCATTTTCATTGTCCTAATGCCTATTCCTCCTGTTTATGTTTTTTATTTAATGACTGTTTATGGTCCAATTTTATAATTAAATCAGGACTTTGGAGGCACTCATCCCGATCCATGTTAGAACCAATCCTGCTGTATAACTTAGTCCCATGTAGATGAGAGCCAGGAAAAGTTTACCTCCTTTGAACATAAGGAAACTTTCATAAGAGAATGTTGAGAAGGTGGTTAATGCACCACAAAATCCGACCGTAAGAAAGAATACAACCTCCCTACTCAAAGCATTTCCCTGGGCAACCAAACCAAATATGAGACCAATAATAAAACAGCCAATCATATTAGCGATGAACGTCCCCCAGGGATAGTCTCCGGTGTAATTTTGTGCCAAAAAGTGATAAATGGAGTACCTGGCAATACTTCCAATAAAGCCCCCAAGTCCAATAACTAGTAATGTTTTAATCATACTTTGCAATGTTTAATGAGCTCAGGGAAAAAGGCTCTAAACTCTGTTAAAAAGGAGTCATAATTTTCCTCGAGATCCTTTACAGCATTTTCCATCCCGGATTTAAACTGTGTCCTTCTCGACAATCCTTTTAAGGCTCTATCCAGTCCCTCTGTTTCCTTATAGTTATAGAGCCAATCAGTAGAGGACATGTGTGTTAATAAGTTAACTACTTTGCCTGGTAGTGCCTCAGACTTGCTCCATGCAAGTGAGTAAAAGTCAGTTGTAAATTGCTTTAACTCAACATTGGAATAATCCCTCCAATTGGCTGCAAGAAAGTGGTCATAATACATGTCTACAATCACCGGGGAATAGTGTCTATACTTGGGTCGCAAGCGAATTTTGCTCTTGAGAACAGTTGGATGTGTATCGGTGAAGAGATCAATTTTGCGATGAAGTACAATCCCGTTTCGTATTTGTTTAGAAAAGTCATTCAACTGATTGCCTTTTACAAAGTCACCGATGTAGTTGCCAATTTTAAGATCATCGTTATTTCCAGATAAAAAAATATGAGCTAAGAAATTCAAAGGTTTGTTTTATGGCTATGATTCCGATTTAGTTTATCGAACTAAATATAATTTATATTAATTACTTTTGATTCTAAGCTATCTTTAACAGATTATCATGAATTAATGTCTTTTACTAGAACATATCTTAATATCCTGGTTCAACTAGCTCGAGTAGATGGTGTGGTAGTTCAGGAGGAAATTGATCTCATTAACAAAGTTGGGAGGGCTAATTCTATGAGTGAAGAGGAGATCACTCAGTGTTTTGATGAGCCCAGCGATGTAGGTTCGCTTTCTCACTTATCTGATGATGAGAAATACGAATACATCTACGGAATTGTGCAATTGATGAAGATTGACGGCAGATTATATGAAGATGAGATTAAGTTTTGTGCTAAAATGGCTTCGAAGTTGGGCTATAAAGAAGACGTTCTTTTTGAATTAATTCTTAAAATATACAGTGATCCCGACCTCAGTGCTGATAAGAATAGTCTGAAAGAAAAGATTCAAACATTCCTTAAAAAGTAATTCAAGCAGCTCAGTGCCTTAATGGATATCCAAGAGCAACTGGTTAAACTTCGCCAGCTACTAAAAATTGAAAAAGAAGAGGATTACAGACAATATCAAGACAAGATTCTTCATACGTCCGTTCAGGATAGGAAAACTGAGGGGGTATGTTGGTACCCCATTCAGATTCAAAGCCACCGAATAGGGACCGGCGAAAGAATAGTCATTCAGGTAGAAAAACCAATAGAGGATGAGACTAGCCACGTTTTTCAGGTAGGTTCCGTTGTTAGCTTATTTCACAATCTTTCGCACAAAGAAAGAGCAGACTATGCTGGAGGGGTTGTAAGCTACATCCGAAAAAATGTGATGAAAATCGTGTTGAATGGTTCCGATTTGCCGGAATGGATCCACGATGGAAAGTTAGGTGTTGATTTAATGTTCGATGAAGGTACTTATCGTGAAATGGATAAGGCGATAGAAAAAGTGATTGATGCCGATGAAGGACGTTTGAGTGAAATGAAAGAAATATTCTATGGGACCAAAAGTGCACACATAAGAGGAGGTCATAATTATGAATCCATTGGATTAAACTCGATGCAAAATAAGGCGTTGACTAATATTATTAATGCCGAAGATCTGGCGATCATCCACGGCCCTCCCGGGACCGGTAAGACTACCACTCTTGTTCAAGCCATTAAGGAGGTAGCTGAAATTGAAAAACAAGTTTTGGTCTGCGCACCAAGCAATGCCGCAGTTGATTTATTGGTAGAAAGGCTTTCAGATCAAGGGATTGATGTCCTGAGATTAGGTCATCCAGCCAGGGTAGCAGGTGCTGCTTTAGAAAAAAGCCTGGATTTTAGAATATCATCTCATCAGCAGTATAAACGGTTAAAAGATGTTAGAAAAAAGTCACAGGAACTCAAAAAGGTTGGTCTTAGGTATAAACGAAATTTTGGAAGTGCAGAAAGGAAACAAAGAAAATTGATTCTTGATGAGGCAAGGAGTATGAAGTTGGAGGCCGATCATATTGAGCATTATATAACCATGGATTTGTTGAATGCTGCTGCAGTGGTGGCCTGTACTTTAATCAATGCGAACCATCATTTGATAAGAGCTCGGGAGTTCAAAACTGTTTTTATTGATGAGGCCTCACAAGCTCTTGAACCTGCCTGCTGGGTGCCGATAATAAAGAGTAACAGGGTAGTTCTTGCAGGGGATCATTTTCAATTACCCCCAACAATTAAATCTCTCAAAGCTGCCAAACAAGGCCTGGAAGTTACTCTATTTGAAAAGGGAATCAATAATCAAAGTGTAGATGTTATGCTTGAAGAACAGTATCGCATGCATCCCGGACTTATGGAATTCTCAAGCCATGTTTTTTATAAGGGTCAATTGAAGGCGGCAGATCAAGTCTTAGCCAACCCGCTGATTGATGATAAACCATTTGAGTTTATTGATACTGCAGGTTGTGGTTTTGATGAGAAAGTTGATAAGACGTCCTTAAGTACATACAATGATCAGGAAGCTAAGTTATTAGTGACCCATCTTGAAAGTTTCCTCCATACTCATTCTCAGGTGATACTTGGCAATGGTAAAACTATCGGCATTATTGCACCCTATAAAGCTCAAATCAATTTACTCAAAGAATTAATTGACGACCTGGAGCTTGATGATTTCAGGTCACTCTTAAGTGTGAATACAGTGGATGCTTTTCAGGGCCAGGAGAGAGATGTAATTTATATCAGTTTGGTGCGTAGCAACGAGAGTGGTGAGATAGGTTTTTTAAAAGAAACAAGACGACTCAATGTGGCAATAACTCGTTCGAAGGTCAAACTGGTAATTTTTGGTGATTCTGCAACTTTGGGTCAACATGCCTTTTTCGAAAAACTTTTGACCTATGTTGACAAAATAGAAGGCTATAAAAGTGCCTTTGAGTTAATGTCTTGATATTAAATAGTAAGTGACAGTGAAATTCCACCGAAATAGTTCCTATCCTGCCCTGGATAAAAATAGCGTGGTGCAGCCCCTCCGAAACTGGAAGCATTGACCAAGATCATAGAAGCATAATGCTCATCAAAGAGGTTATTAATTCCTGCGTATAGGTTGAATGCAAATTTGCCTACTGATTTCATGTAGTCAATCTTAAAATTGGTAATAGAATAGGCATCAGAAAATATGGAATTATCATCCCTCATAGGCATCTCGTCCACGAAACGATAGTTCAAATTGGCAGATATTCCTATGGAAGTCTCTAATTCGAGAATTCCGTTCATTGTGTTCTTTGGGGTGCCCGTTAAGTTGTTTCCACCAAAATCGTCCTCACCATCGATGAATACATCGAATTTGTAACTAGCCAAAGTATAATTTAGGTGTGCATTTATATTTCTAATGAAACCGGTTGTACTGTTATGAATTTGATATCCAAATGCTGCTTCAATGCCATTGTGGGTAGTTTTTCCGGCATTTACTCCTACAAATTGATCATCACCGACACGTCTGGCCACTAATAAATTTTTGATTCGCATTGTAAATAGGGTCAGGTCATAGGATAATCTATTCCCCTGTATAGTGCCTCTTGCACCGATTTCATAGTTGTATCCTGATTCAGGTTTGATTTCAGGGTTTATTTGACCATCTGGTGTCAGGGTTTCTTCCAGGGTTGGTGGCGCAAAACCGTGACTGACAGTAGCATGAAGTGCATTGAATGGATTGATCTTATAATTCACACCAATTCTTGGTGACACTATGAGATCAAATTCAAAATCTCCCGATTGATCACCATTTGAGGTGAAAATGTCCTCATATTCATAGTTAGTTTTATTGAAATTTAGACCGGCTACAAAAGCAAATTTGTTGAGTTGCCAATCTCCCTGAATGAAATAATTGAAGTAATCTCTAATTTCGTCATTGTCGCTTAATATGAGTCCAGGACTGCTATCATCATTTTCATGTGTCGAAAAAACGTGATTGTCACGGAAAATCTCACCTCCTAAAACGATGATTGGAGCCCATTTACCTTTCAGCTCAGAAGTGTATTTGAACCGTACACCAAAGGCATTGGTATTTTCTTTTAGGATATTGAAAGGTCTTACCTCATTTGAATTTCTAAAGCTTCCAAAGAAACTGACGACAGCAGTATGTTGGGATGAAAAGTGTTGAGTTATTGAAGCTCCCAGATAGGTACGTGTATAATCTTCGAAACCTTTAGCCAAACGCCATGTAAATGCCGCAGCTCTCGGATTAGCTCTGAATGTTGAATCATTTAGCGAACTTGGAATAAATGCCTTTAATTTGATATGATTGAAAAGAAATGACAGTTCCGTTTTGTTCAAAGTTGATTGACTAATTAAAGCCACCGATTCTCTGTCATACTCATTATTGTCACGATAGCCATCACTTTGAGTTTTGGTGCTGATAACTTTAAAATTTCCATTTCCAAGACCCGCATTGAAGGAGTTTACGGAACGAAATAACCCGTAGGAACCAATCTGATTATTGGTACTGAATGTCAAATCTTCATTCGTTGATCTGGCAGTTTTCAGGTTGATAGCGCCACCCAAGCCTGCCCCCAATTCACTTGACGCAGGACCACGAATAATCTCCACACGATCAATCATGGCCAGGTCAATATCTTCAATGGTTGTTTCACCCTCACCACTAGTTAGGGGAATTTCATTTAAAAACCCTCTGACTCTGTTGGTGGAAAATAAAGAACGGGACCCTATACCACGAATTGTCAAGCGGTTAGTATTCAAGGTGCCGGATTGCATAAATATTCCAGGTATCCTGTTTAAAGAGTTGGTAATTATTAGATCTTGATCTCTCTCCAATTCCTTTCTGGAAATCAATGCAACAGGACCAGGAGTGTCTACCAGTTTACGATTATCATGATATGCCGTGACTACCACTTCTTGAAGATTGAATGTCCCGGCGTCTAAAGAAATAATGAGGTCCTCTCTATAACTACCCGGATTTATTTCTTTAGATAAATAGCCAATATGAGAAATCACAAGAGAAGCATCCTCACTCGAATAACTGAAAAAACCTTTGTTATCACTGACTAGCGTCTCTCCGTTTTGTAATTGAATAGTTGCATTTGAGATGGGTTCACCGTTTGAGGAATCGATGACTTTTCCTATTTTTTGAGACAACACTATAGAGGATGTCATCAAAACCATTACAACAAGGAGAACCTTTTTCATTCTTATTAAATATGGAAGGTTGATAAGTGCAAGCTGATAATTATAAGAACGGCAATTTAATACGCTTTACTGATCTAATGAATCTGTTTGTTCAAGGAATTTCCTATCCTTGTAAATCATGAAATTGATAGAAGTTACCGGACAAAGGCACAAGGATGATTTCATCCAACTACCAGTTAGCTTATATAAAAAGGAGCCCCATTGGATAAGGCCCCTTGATAAGGATATTGAAGCTTTTTTCGACCCTGGGATTAACAAGGCTTTTAACCATGGAATTTGTACGAGATGGATTCTGAAAGACGAGAGCGATAACACTATAGGTAGAGTTGCTGCCTTCGTTAATGAAAAAACCTCAGAAAAGGACAATGATCAGCCTACGGGCGGCATAGGTTTATTTGAGTGCATTGATAACCAGGATGCTGCGAATATGCTATTTGACAGGTGTAAGGAATGGCTTCAAGAGAGAGGAATGGAAGCTATGGATGGACCTATAAACTTTGGTGAGAGAGACAGGTGGTGGGGTTTGCTTGCCGATGGCTTTGACATTGAACCAAATTATCAATGCAATTACAATTTTCCATATTATCTCCAACTCTTTGAAAACTATGGCTTTCAGATATATTTCAAAGGGTTCACTTTCATAAGGAATACCTTCGATCCATTTCATCCCCGGATTATGGAAAAGTCTGAGATTCTGAATAAAGACAAAAATTACCATTTTGAGCATTTGAGGAAGAAGAATTTGAGGAAGTATGGCGAAGACTTTAGGACTGTATATAATAAAGCGTGGGCCAATAGAGATGGGGTTGCCGAGATGTCAGAAGACCAGGCTGCATCAATTATGGAGAAAATGAAACCTATCATCGACGAGAAGATTATCTGGTTTGCCTATTATAAAGGGGAGCCGGTTGCCTTTTATATCAACCTTCCTGAAGTGAATCAAATTTTCAAGTATGTGAATGGTAAACTTGATCTTATTGGTAAACTGAAATTTCTATACCACAAACTACGAAAGACCAATAAAAAAATGATGGGGTTAGTCTTCGGTGTGTCTCCGGAGCATCAGGGAAAGGGACTAGATGGTGCCTTAGTTATGGCTACTGCCCAAATGGTTCAAAAGGACTATAGACGATACCCAATATTAGAAATGAATTGGGTGCAGGACACCAATAGAAAGATGATCTTAGTTGTCAAGCAGATTGGTGCTGAAATTGGAAAGACCCATAATACTTACCGGATACTATTTGATAAGAATAAAGTGTTTGAAAGATTACCGTTGAAATAAGGAAGTGCTAACCTCAGACGTTCATTAGCGATTCACGACGACGCATTTTCCCCGCCGGAATGCCAAACATCATTTTGAACCTACGGCAGAAATATGCGGTGTCTTTATAACCTACTTCTTTGCCTATCTCACGAATACTCTTTTTTGAGGTACGCAGTAGATCTACGGCCATCTCCATGCGCTGATACTCAATATAATCCTGTGGATTAATCCCGGTTAGCATCTTGAAGTATTGGCCAACATAGTCCTCTGAGACATTGGCCACATTGGCAAGGATTTTATTCGATAAATCCTGACCTAGATTTTCTTTGATGTAAGCGAAAATGTCAATTAACCGAGGATCCTTGAAATAGGTGCTATTTGTAGCGAGTTGCTCAACAAAGAGCCCATTATCTAGAATATATCTTATTAATTCTACAGCCAGATATTCAGTATTGATCTTCACCACTCTTTCCTTCCCGGGCAGGACCGAATCGTTTTCCTTTATTATCTCAATGATGAGGCTATTGATCTTAGTATTACCCCTTATAGTGAATGCTGGTATATCCAGAGAAGCGAAAAAGTTAACAGAATCAAAGACCTTCGCACCAAAATTCACAAAGCTAAAATTCTCCAGATCAGGATGATCTTCGTTGAATTCGTATTGCTTAAAATACTTTTCTTTATCGCTTATGAAATCGTCATTCGATAAACTAATTGGCGAACCTGACCCATAACTAATAGGGACCATTTTCCCCCCTGGGATAAAAAGAACCTCATTGTCTTTTACAACCTCTTTGTCCTTGCCAAATCTGACCTCTCCCTTATTAACAATGAGGATTGTATTTTCCACGTCATAGTAATTCTCTATTGTTAGCGGCTGTAAAATATGAATATTCTTGGCTTGGCTGAATCTTACGCTTAGAGATTCTATGATTTTATTATAGTCTTCCATCTGCCGAGTTTACATTTATCCAAGTATAAATTATACTTTTCTAAAAGTTTTATTGGATAAATCTAATACTTCCATTAAATAAAAGCAAACAAATGCCCTTTAAAGCCGTCAATAGTTAGATTGTACTATTTCAATAATCCCCTGGCGATAACGATTTTTTGAATCTCAGAGGTGCCCTCATAGATCTGAGTAATTTTCGCGTCTCTCATCAACCGTTCTACATGATATTCCTTAACAAAGCCATATCCGCCGTGTATTTGAACCGCTTCTACAGTCCATTTCATAGCTACTGTGGAGGCATATAATTTGGCCATGGCGCTCGCCTGCGAATAGTCCATCTTTTGGTCCTTTAACCAAGCGGCTTTATGTACTAAATTACGAGCAGCTTCAATCTCAGTGGCCATTTCTGAAATCTTGAAAAATATCCCCTGATGTTCTGCAATTGGCTTTCCAAAAGCCTTTCTTTCTTTTGAATATTTTATAGAAAGCTCGAGGGCACCCGATGCAATTCCCAAGGCCTGAGCTGCGATTCCTATTCTTCCGCCATTCAGGCTTTTCATAGCCAAGGAAAAACCAAAACCATCTTCCCCAATTCTATTTTCCTTAGGCACCTTAACATCCGAAAACATCAATGAATGAGTATCAGAGCCGCGAATACAAATTTTATATTCCTTCTTACCTACAACGAACCCTTCCATTCCACG
>JAJCYL010000039.1 GCA_029262955.1 Cytophagales bacterium
CAACGAAGATCGAAAACCCCGCTGTTGTAATTACATTCGAGATAACCACTATATAATAAGAATCTGCAACCGTAACGGTGATCAAAAGCGCAAATCCTATGATATGGCCGACAACAGGGTTAAAGGCTTGTGAAAATGCACCAATAGGGCCGCTTCTAGTACTTCTTCCAAGAGCCCATTCCGCTGTTACTGCAGGAACAGCAAGAAAAAACGGAAAGATGAGATAGATAAAAAGGAAGGCACTTCCCCCATAAAGCCCCATCATGTAAGGAAACCGCCAAACATTGCCAAGTCCCACAGAGACACCAATCATGGTGAGAATTGTGGTCATGTGAGAAGTGAATTGTTGCCTGTTGGACATAAAGGCAAAAAGATAGCGCAAAAAACATTAAAGGAAGACTCCTTAAAACAGGAGGTACTTGTTATATCTTTGAATGGTGGAAAGAAAAATTAATGTCGCGATAGATGGCTATTCTGGTACAGGTAAAAGTAGTACCGCCAAAGAAGTCGCTTCCAGACTTGGTTATACTTACCTCGATTCAGGCGCTATGTACCGGGCAGTTACCTTGTACTTTTTAAATCACGAAGTTGATTGGAAAAATAAAAGTGATGTTGTTGAAGCTTTAAGAAGCATCTCAATCAGTTTTTCTTTTAATGTCCAGGAACGAAAGTTCGATACTTGTTTGAATGGTAAAAATGTAGAGGAAGAAATACGTGGGATGATGGTTTCAAATCAGGTGAGTAAGGTTAGTGCGATTACGGAGGTGCGTGAAAAATTAGTTTCAATTCAGCGAGAATTGGGAAAAGATAAGGGGGTAGTGATGGATGGTCGGGATATTGGTACCGTAGTATTTCCTTCTGCTGAGTTGAAGGTTTTCATGATTTCAAATACAGAAGTTAGGGCCAGGAGGCGTCAGAAGGAATTGGAAGAGAAAGGCCAGGTCGTTTCATTAGAGGAGGTAATTCAAAACTTACAGGAAAGAGATCAAATCGATACTACCCGTAAAGCCAGTCCATTGGTAAAAGCCGAAGATGCAATTGAAATTGACACCACCAATTTGACATTCGACGAGCAGGTAAATGAAATAGTAAAACTGGTTGAACAAACAACTTTAGTCTGAGCAAGTTATATGAGCATTCATGTAGTTCTTCAACAACCAATTTAGTAATGGTGTGGGGATAATAAAAAAAGGCTGTTAAAGCCAATAATGACCGATTTTATTAATTATGACAAAAATTTTATTAGAACATTTTTTTATTAATTTTGCTCAACCCTAAAGACTATCACGACCTCTTTTATTAGGTAAACATGTCGCAAACAATTAAACTAAGAAAGGGCTTTACGATCAACTTGGCGGGCAAAGCCGAAAAAAGTATAGCCGACTGTCCACAACCTGAGACCTTTGCCATAAAACCCACTGACTTTCCCGGGATCGATCGATCTAAATTATTAGTAAAAGAGGGTCAGAACGTTAAGGCTGGAACACCGCTGTTTTATGATAAGCTCCTCGAGGAGGTTAAGTACGTTTCACCTGTTAGCGGAGAAGTCGCCGCCATCATTCGAGGAGAAAAAAGGAAAGTGCTTGAAGTACGGATTCTAGCCGATAAGGAAATTAAAAGTGAGAGCTTCAAGACTTACAGTGTATCAGATCTGGCAAACTTAAGTAGGGAAAAAGCACAGACTGTTATGATGGAAAGTGGTGTTTGGCCGAATATTGTCCGAAGACCATTTGGAATTGTAGCCGATCCTGCTGATTCGCCAAAATCCATTTTTATCTCTGCGTTTGATACGCACCCTCTTGCACCTGATTATGATTTTATGTTCGAAGGGCAGGAGCAATATTTCCAGGCTGGTTTAGATGTGCTCTCAAAATTTACTTCGGGCCAGGTTCATGTCAACCTTAACAATGAGGCGGAAGTTTCACCAATCTTTTCGAAGCCACAGAATGTGGAAGTGAATAGATTTAGTGGACAACACCCGGCAGGAAATGTAGGTGTTCAAATCCACCATATAGATCCGGTAAATAAGGGAGAAGTTGTTTGGACGGTAAATCCCTATGGAGTAATTCAAATAGGCAAACTTTTCATTGATGGAAAATATGACGCTTCGAAAATCATTGCGTTAACAGGATCTGAAGTTACGGCCCCTAAGTACTACAAAACCTATTCAGGTGCTGCGATTAATAAAATTATTGACGGCACTATTAAATCTGATCATGTCAGGTACATCTCCGGTAATGTTCTTACCGGTGAGCGTATTCCTTCTGATGGATATATGGGATTTTATGATCATCAATTGACGGTAATACCTGAAGGCGACTACCATGAATTTGTAGGTTGGATGAAACCAACAACCAGTAAGTTAAGTTATCATAGAGCATTGGGATTATTTTCATTTTTGAACAGCGCCAAGAAGGAGTATGTTTTGGATTCTAATACTCGTGGAGAACCCAGAGCTTTGGTACAAACGGGTGTATTTGAAGATGTCACACCGATGGATATTCTTCCTACCTATCTAATCAAGGCGATTATGGCTGAGGATTACGATGAGATGGAAAGTTTGGGACTGTTGGAAGTAGTAGAAGAAGATTTGGCACTTTGCGAGTTTATTGATGTGTCAAAACATGATATTCAGGCCATTGTGAGAAAAGGAATTGATTTATTAAGGACCGCATAACCACTAACCAATTGAAGTTTCTTCGAGACATACTTGACAAACAAAAGCCGCTTTTCGAAAAGGGTGGAAAGTTTGAAAAATTTTATTACCTCTTTGAGGCACAGGATACATTTCTCTTCACTCCTAATACAACGGCAGGTAT
>JAJCYL010000040.1 GCA_029262955.1 Cytophagales bacterium
GGTGTAATCTCGTGCATGGTGAGCCTGGGGGAAGTTGCTGCCGGAAACTTGGATTTCAGCACCCAAATTGTACGACAGATCAACAGCTTATTCCATGCTCACCACCTCAAAACCCACACCAATGTGAATAATCCGGGCTAATTGCCGTAGTGGGGCTGAGCTCACCATTCAAAGTCGACAACGATTTCCTGCTTTTCGGTGCGGGAGCCGTTCTTTGGATAGTGGTATTCTCCTGCGCCTTCGTGATACTAAGAAAATCCGCAACGCCAACTGATCCAAAGTTAAGTATCGCACCTTTTGTTTCAGCTTCAGTGGGAGGCGGAAATCGTGGTGCGCTCTTACTGCTTCTATTCAGTGGTTTCGTTTTACCGATATGGCCATGGCTTGGCTCTGGCAATGATCTCATAAAAAACTTTGCGCTTATGGATTTAGGGTATTTTTTCGCGCTTCTGATTATTGGTCAAACAATCATGCAAGTCAGGTTTTCAAGCGAATCATCGGGTGGGGGTCACGAAAACCTCGAAGGCGGGTCCCGGAGTTTTTTTCGAAGCCTCAATAGAGTGCTACGATATTTTTTGAGAGTGCTACCATATTTTTTGCGAAGATTAGGTGAACAAAACGGTTTCATTGTTGCAATGACTGCCGGCTATATTCTTAACAGCCTAAATAAGGATGGGCCATCAGGTCAATCAATGCTGTCATTTTTGAGTGATATTAAGATATATTCAGGTTTTGTACTCGCTTTTTTCACAGCATTTTCCGCGTTTTACGGTGCCGGAGGCCAAAATACTGTTAAAATATACAGGATAATATTTCACTCACGCCTTGCATCCCTTGTCGTCGCGGGGTTTTTGTTTGCCATTCTGGGATTCGTACTATCAAGATTCCTCAGTTTACTGGACGGCGAGATATGGGATTTATACTGGATAATAGTATCTATTTCCGTTCTTTTTGCCGTTCTTCCACCAAGTTCTTTGGTCCACGAGCTATTGAGGGATAGTGGGGCAAGTGTTGAACAAACGTCGATTGCTTCGAGTGTTGTTGCTCATACGAGTGTGGTTTTTGCTATTGTGTTGATCATTGTGATGTTCATAGTTTTTATTCCTTCAATGAGCTTCTGATGCTGTACTTAACGGTACGGTGGCACTTCGAGCAGGATCAATGTTGGTTACATTCCTCCTCCTGGATGGCTCTTCGGGACGACCGCAGCACCCCTGGAACTGAACCGCTGGAGGATAGCGAACCGGTTTCCTCTCGAGCAAGGTCAAGAGGCGTCGCTTGTTGCATCACCGGCGATTTCCGAGTTACCAAGATGCTGCTCATCGCGGATTACCCACTCTGCCCTCTCTGGCTTGGGCCTCGGGTCGGTACCGCCGGGACGAAAACCGCCCTAAACTCGTGCCGCCATGACCAGACCGCCCCGCCTACACATCACCGGCGCCCCGGGATCGGGGACCACGACCCTGGGGCGGGCCCTGGCGGCGCGGCTCCGGGTCGGACACCTCGATACCGACCACTTCCTGTGGGAGGCGACCGACCCTCCCTATCAGCGCCAACATAGCGAGACCAAGCGGCGGTCGTTGCTGGAGGCAGCTTGTAACGCCGAGGGCGGCTGGGTGCTCTCGGGGGCCTTCCTGGACTGGGGCGACCCGAAAATTCCACCGTTCGACCTGGTGGTCTTTCTCTTCGTGCCGACGGCCGAGCGCATCGCCCGGCTCCGCTTGCGGGAAACCGAAACCTTCGGCCGGGAGGCGGTCCAGCCGGGCGGCGCGCATCACGAGGATTACACCTGGTTTCTCGAGTGGGCGGCGGCCTACGACGGCGGCAAGCGGGAGGGCCGCAGCCTGCCGCTGCACGAGGCCTGGCTGGCGGGGCTTTCTTGTCCGGTCCTGCGCATCGCGGGCGTGGTGCCGCTTGAGGACGCGGTCAGCCGGACGCTGGCGGCCTTGGACAGTCCGTCATAGAGGGTCCACCCTTCTGCCCCAGTAGTCGAAGGCCACCGCCAGCTCGCGCCCGTGGCAGGCGGCCGCTTCCGGGCCCTGGTCGGGCCCGGCGTAGCGACCCAGTTCGGTCAGCAACTGAAAGAAGCCGCGGCCGGGAATGCCGCCGTTGGCGCGGCTGGTGGCCAGGGCCGCGAGCAGCGGCCGACCGGCGGCGTGGTCGTCGCGGATCAGGGTTTCCAGGGCGAGAGTCAGATTGTGGATCCGGTGCGGCGGCGGAACCGCGATCTCGGCGGCCAGATCGCGATAGGCGAGACAACGCCGTGCCCTGGCATGGCTGCCTAGGGCACGGCGCAGTCGCGCCATCAGCTCGTCGGAAAAGGGCGAGCTGGCTTGCTTTTCCGGGGGTGCAGGGTCGTTCATAATCTGATAGAACCGCGCGTTCGCGGTCATCGCAATCAGCAAATTTCAACGGTCGAGGCTCGTCATTGGGCGGCAAGGCCGGAAAGGCGGGAGGTTCCATGAGCGAGGTCATTCATCACTACATCAACGGCCGTGTCGT
>JAJCYL010000041.1 GCA_029262955.1 Cytophagales bacterium
CTCCTCTTTTATTTCTCATTTGTAGCAATGCATGAGCTGGGTCTTTCGAAGAAGACCCGGCGTGAAATCGAAGCCTTTCATTCATTTTTCTCATTTGAAGGAAGGTATGAGGCATTTTTTTTCACGTAACACAGCAATGCATGAGCTGGGTCTTTCGAAGAAGACCCGGCGTGAAATTGAAGCCTCTCTTTCATATTTGTCATTTGAAGGAAGGCATGAGGTATTTTTCACATAACACAGGGTCGTCTACGACAGACCCTGTTGGGCCTCCTCTTTTATTTCTCATTTATAGCAATGCATGAGCTGGGTCTTTCGAAGAAGGACCGGTGTGAAATTGAAGCCTTTCTTTCATCTTCTCATTTTGAGGTAAGTCATGAGGTATTTTTTTCACTTAACACAGGGTCGTCTACGACAGACCCTGTTGGACCTCTTCTATTATTTCTCATTTGTAGCAATACATGAGCTGGGTCTTTCGAAGAAGGACCGGTGTGAAATTGAAGCCTTTCTTTCATCTTCTCATTTTGAGGTAAGTCATGAGGTATTTTTTTTCACTTAACACAGGGTCGTCTACGACAGACCCTTTTGGGCCTCCTCTTTTATTTCTCATTTGTAGCAATGCATGAGCTGGGTCTTTCGAAGAAGACCCGGTGTGAAATGGAAGCCTTTCTTTCATTTTCTCATTTTGAAGTAAATCTTGAGGTATACCCTCATTTTAAACTCGAGGAATAAAAAGTATAATGCGGACAATCTCAAATTAAAAATGAAGACCGTTCGCAATTAATTCTCTATCGGTATCTTGCCATTCCTCATCCCGGGACGGAATGGAGAACTTACAATGGTACGATTGGGCTCTTGCTCTATCAGGAGCCTTTATTTTGGGAATAGCTAAAGCTGGTGTCAAAGGCATCGATGTAGCTATTGTGGTTATCATGGCCTTTGTTTTTGGTGGTCGTGCCTCCACCGGTATTATCGTCCCCATGCTTATTTTTGGAGATATTTTCGCAGTCACATACTATAACCGTCATGCGCAGTGGAAGATTCTGAAAAAATTCTTGCCCTGGACCGCCATTGGGGTCTTAATCGGAGTATTGATTGGGAAGGATTTATCGGAGGAATTGTTTAAGCAGGGGATGGCAGTTATCATTCTAATCAATGTTACTGTCATGTATTGGTGGGAAAGAAATGGCTCTGAATCTGTACCCACTCATTGGTCATTTGCTGGCACAATGGGGTTATCTGCAGGTTTTGCTACCATGGTGGGCAATTTGGCCGGCGGTTTTGCTAATCTGTTTTTCCTGGCGATGAGGACGCCAAAAGAACAATTCATTGGAACTGCGGCGTGGTTATTTTTAATCATGAACCTATTTAAAACTCCCTTTCACCTATTCTTTTGGAATACGATTGATAGTAATACTTTATTGATCAACTTATATCTGGTTCCAGCTATTTTATTGGGACTTTTGGTAGGAGTGAGGTTGGTTAAAAAAATTCAGGAGCATAGTTATCGCCGACTGATATTACTGTTGACGGCTGTTGGAGCTTTGTTTATCTTTTTTAAATAGAAATCAATTCAGGGTTGCAGATGAATTCAATTTTGCTTTGCTTTATTGGGGAAACTCTAAATTCATGCGAAGACGAAATTTTTTAAGGAATAACCTACTGGCCGCGACTATTCCAATAGTAGGATTGAATCTGTCCTCATTTACTAATCGGCAACAGGAAAAATTCAAACTCAAATACGCCCCACATTTTGGGATGTTCAAAAACAGCGCTGGTGATGATTTGATGAGTCAACTCGATTTCATGGCTGATCAGGGGTTTTCTGCGCTGGAAGACAATAACATGCGAACCCGTGAGGTTTCCGTTCAGGAGAGTATTGCCAAAAGAATGGGTCAGCGAGGGATTGACATGGGAGTTTTCGTTGCTCACACCATTTACTGGACTGAGCCGAGTCTTACTTTGGGAGCTGGAGACAAACGAGATCAATTTCTTAAAGAGATTAGGGAATCAGCTGAGGTTGCAAAGCGGGTGAATGCTAAATGGATGACCGTAGTTCCTGGTCATTTGGCCTTAAAAAAGGATATGGGATACCAAACCGCAAATGTGGTTGAAACGTTGAAGCGTGCTTGTGATATCCTTGAACCACATGGACTAATAATTGTCCTGGAGCCACTCAATTTCCGGGACCATCCCGGCCTGTTTTTGACCAAAGTACCACAGGCCTATGAAATATGTAAAGCAGTGGATAGCCCCTCATGTAAAATTCTGGATGACATCTATCATCAGCAGATTACAGAAGGAAATCTGATCCCCAATATCGATCTGGCCTGGGACGAAATAGCATATTTTCAGGTGGGAGATAATCCGGGAAGAAATGAACCAACTTCAGGTGAAATCAATTACAGGAATGTCTTTAAACATATTCACAGTAAAGGCTTTAAAGGCATCATTGGCATGGAACATGGCAACTCTCAGCAGGGAAAAGAAGGTGAGCGAAGAGTTATAGATGCTTATCGAGAGGTAGATAAATTTTAGCTATAACTGTAATCAAGTCTCAACGTTAATCGTCTTACAAGTAACAGGACTAAAATGTCTTTCTTTGCCAAATTATGCCAGCAGTAATTGACACTGATCAAATCTCTAAAAGGTATGTAATGGGAAGCGAAACCATTCATGCTTTAAAATCCATCTCCATTAAAATTGATCGTGGAGAATATGTGGCATTTATGGGGCCTTCTGGATCGGGCAAATCGACGTTGATGAATATTATTGGTTGTTTGGATTCACCAACTTCTGGCCAATACATCTTAAACAACAATGATGTTAGTCATCTCACCGAGAATGAATTAGCTGAAATAAGAAACAAGGAAATTGGCTTTGTTTTTCAAACCTTTAACCTACTTCCTCGGGCATCTGCTTTAGAAAACGTCTCACTTCCATTGGTTTATGCTGGCTATTCCAAACAGGAGAGAGAAGAAATTGCCTTGCAGGTCTTAGAAGATGTTGAATTGAAAGATCGTGCGACACATAAGCCAAGTGAGCTCTCAGGTGGACAGCGCCAACGGGTTGCTATAGCAAGAGCACTAGTAAACAAACCCAGTATTATTTTAGCGGATGAGCCTACTGGAAATCTCGATTCGAAAACATCATACAGCATCATGGACCTTTTCCAGGAAATTCACAGCAAGGGAAATACGGTGATTATGGTTACGCACGAAGAAGAAATTGCTAAATATGCCCATCGAATTATTCGGCTGAAAGATGGATTGATCGAATCAGATGAGGTAAATATGAATGTGAGGGTGGCGGTTGGTTAAAAGCCACGAATTCACCAATTAGGGAGTTCCAAAGGCATATAGAATGAGTGCATATTGAATTAGCCACGAATTCACCAATTAGTCTTCTTTCATTATAAAATGATGCGTTTGTATTGAAGCGAGGAAGTTCCAAAGTTGATAAGAAGTCCGAGTTTGCTTTCAGATAGATAATATTGGACATTATTAGTGGCCAGTAATTCTATTATTAAATATAACTGTAATATTGATAATTAATTAGTGAATTCGTGGCATATAGAACGAGTGCATATAGAATTAGCCACGCATTCACCAATTAGACTCTTCCATTATAAAACGATGTGTTTGTATTGAAGTGAGGGAGTTCCAAAGCTGATAAGAAGTCTGAGTTTGTTTTCAGCTACTTTAAGACTCCTCTTTAATTCTATTATTAAGTATAACTGTAATATTGATAATTAATGAATTCGTGGCATATAGAATGAGTGCATATAGAATTAGCCACGAATTCACCAATTGGACTCTTCCATTATAAAACGATGCGTTTGTATTGAAGCGAGGGAGTCCCAAAGTTGATAAGAAGTCCGAGTTTGTTTTCAGATACTTTGAGGTAATTGAGTGTTTGGGCTATGTGCTCATCAATTAAGCCGGACATGCCTTTAACTTCCAGAATTATGCTGTCCATTAAAACGAAATCAGCGTAAAACTGGTGGGGTAGTTTAATGCCCTTGTAATTGACGGAATATTCTTTCTCTCTTTCAAAATCAATCTCATTCTTTTTGAATTCTAATTCAAGGGCATCCTTATAGACTATTTCAAGGAAACCGTGTCCCAATTCGCGGTGCACATCCATGCATATTCCAATAATTTGATAAGACTCCTCTTTATAGATAATATTGGACATTATTAGTAGCCGCTAATTCTATTATTAAATATAACTGTATTACTGATAATTAATTAGTGAATTCGTGGCATTTTATCTATGAAGATCTACACCAAGACCGGAGACAAAGGCGATACCTCACTATTGGGAGGCACAAGAGTGCCTAAATCTGACCTCCGAATTGATGCTTACGGCACGGTTGATGAGCTCAATTCCCACATAGGCTTATTAAGAGATCAAACGGTTAACCAGGGACGAGAAGATTTCCTCATCCAGATCCAGGAAAGGCTGTTTACATTAGGCTCCTCACTGGCTGCCGACCCATCCAAAGGAAACATTGTAAAACCAGATCTCACCGAAAATGATATTACCGCATTGGAAAGGGCTATTGATAAAATGGAGGAGCAACTGCCGGAGTTAAAGAACTTCGTTTTACCAGGAGGACATGAATCCGTTTCTATCTGCCATATTGCCCGAAATATTTGCCGCCGCAGTGAAAGAATAGTAGTTGCTCTTTCCAATGAGTCTGAAGTCGATCCGCTCGTTATTCAATACCTCAATCGATTATCGGACTATCTCTTTTCCCTCTCCCGGATGATGAGCCAGGAATTGAAAGCCAAAGAGATTCCCTGGAAGCCAAGGGGATAGGTTTATTTCTTACGGATTATCAAAAGACCTAAGAAAGTTATTAGGCCGTTCAATATGACTATTTCAAAACCGAACTTATAGCCTCCCAATAGGATTTCTGAATTGATGTTAATCAAGTAGGAAATAAAAGGAGATGCAATGCAGATCGGCAATACCCATTTGTCTTTGATATTATAGGTGGTCAACATGCCAAACGAGAATAGTCCCAGAAGTGGGCCATAGGTATAACCTGCAGCTACAAAAACCGCTGTAATGACACTTTGATCATTGATAGCATTGAAAATGAGGATGACGAAAAACAGAATTACCGAAAATGCCAGGTGAACTTTAATCCGGGTTGAGCTATTGAATGGTTTTCCTTTTTCAAAACCCAAGAAATCAACACAGAAAGAGGTAGTTAAGGCAGTCAAGGCTGAGTCGGCGCTTGAATAGGCAGCAGCAACTATGCCCAGTAGAAAAGTAATACCGGCAACCAAGTTGAACTCGCTGACTGCCAGCATTGGATACAAATTATCAGATCGTTCTGGAAGGGTTATATTTTGAACATCAGCATAGTGATATAGTAAAGCACCTAACGATAAAAACATCAGGTTGACTATCACCAGTATCACACAAAACCACAACATGTTTTTTTGGGCTTCACCAATATTCTTACAGGTCAAGTTTTTCTGCATCATGTCCTGGTCTAAGCCAGTCATTACAATAGCTATAAAGGCACCAGAAAAGAATTGTTTGAAAAAATTGTTTCCTGGTTGCCAATCCCACACGAACATTTTAGAGTGAGGACCATCTTGAACGATACTCATTAACTCCCCGAAGCTAAGATTGAGATCAGAGATGATGAGGTAAATAGTTACCGCTACGGCGGCGATCATAAAGAAAGTCTGCAATGTATCTGTCCAAACAACTGTTTTTATTCCACCCTTGTAGGTATAGAGCCAAATGAGTGCTATCGTAACTAATACCG
>JAJCYL010000042.1 GCA_029262955.1 Cytophagales bacterium
TCAAATCAGTTCTGGAAAATGATTTCAGTGAGCATTTGACTTTACGGTTTGGAGCAGAAGCTTTCAACAACCAATTAACCAGAAATTTTGAAGATCAGGATTCAAACATAAAGTCCAGCTTCAATGATAACCTTTTGAGCGCCTTCCTTGAAGGTGATGTCTATCTGTCTCCAAGGTTTGTCTTCCGGCCAGGGATTCGGACAGAATACTCAAGCCTTCTGAATAGTGGAAATTTATCCCCACGCATGTCTTTGGCTTACAAGACGTCAGATTATGCGCAGGTTTCGGCAGCCTATGGCCAGTATTATCAATCACCCAACAATGATCAACTGCTCATAAGTGATCGGATAAATTTCGAAAAAGCATCCCATTACATTCTTAATTATCAGGTAATCAAGGAGGGTAGAATTTTTAGAGTTGAGAGCTATTATAAGAGTTACAATAATCTTTTGAAATTCGATTCACAAGATCCATTTAACCCTACATTATTTGATAACATTGGTTATGGACACGCCCAGGGGGTTGATTTCTTCCTTAGAGACAGTAAGACCTTTAAAAATGTTGACTATTGGATCTCTTATTCATTTTTAGATACCAAAAGAAATTTTAGAGATTACCCAATAGAGGCCATCCCAACATTTGCCAGTAAACATAACTTCTCGGTTGTCTACAAGCACTTTGTAACAGACATAAGAACACAATTAGGGTTTACTTATTCATTTACCAGTGGAAGACCTTACGACGACCCAAATAGAGAAGGGTTTAATCAGGGTACTATTCCGAGTTATCATAACCTAAGTTTTAATGCGGCCTATTTATACAAGCAAAATGTAATCTTTTATACATCGATCACTAACCTGACTGGAAGGGACAATATTTTCGGCTACGATTATGCTAATGCACCGAATTCACAGGGTCAATTTGATCGGTTAGCAATCGGTCAGCCTGCAAAGAGGTTCTATTTTCTCGGAGTATTCATCACCCTTTCAAAAGACAAAAACAAGAATCAATTGGAAAATTTATAAACTCAAAATCAAATTAATTATGAAAATTTTACTCACTTTATTCGGTATTGCCTGCCTGGTATTAAATGGTTTTTCCCAAGGCACTTTAGAGGTGGAAGTGGCCAACCTAAGTTCAACAAACGGATTCGTTTATCTGCAGCTATTTGATGAAGAAGATCAGTTCTTAAAGAAATCAATCAGGCAAGAAAAAATCGGCCCAATTAATGCCCAAACCGTGGTCTTTACGATTCCGGATTTACCGTTCGGTACCTATGCGCTGAGTGTAATGCACGATGAGAACGAAAACGGGGTGATGGATAAAGGAACTTTTGGCATTCCACAGGAAGGATATGCTTTCTCTAACAATGCCAAGGGAATGTTTGGACCACCCTCATATGAAGATTCAAGCTTTTCATTTCAAGGAGATGTGAGATTAAAGATCAGCATCATTCATCCTCCATTTTAATTAATCATTGTAGGAAATTTAAAATCTTATTAATCATGAAGAACTCAATAATAATATTGGTGACTATCATTTCTCTTTCCACCCATGCTACAGACAAGTATACCCAGCACATGGAATCTAATATTGAAACTCTGTTTACTGCTCAAACTGTTGAAGAGCTACAATTAGTTGCCAACAAATTCGATCGCATTGCTTCGACAGAAAAAGACAAATGGCTGCCCAAATATTATGCCTCTTTAGCTAATGTTTGGATGGCAACCAGAGAGGAAGGGGTAGAGAAAAAAGATAACTATCTGGGTCAGGCCCAACTGAGAATTGATCAAGCCGCAGCTTTGAGCGAGGGAAATGCTGAGATAGCCGCACTCCGGGGATTCATTTACATGATCGGAATTACAGTAGATCCGGCTTCCCGAGGAGCGACCTATGGTCAAAAGGCATTCATGGAGTTTGGAAAAGCAATCGAATTAAATCCCGAGAACCCAAGAGCGCTATTCTTTAAAGGGCAAATGGAGTTTGGTACCGCCCAGTTTTTCAAGTCAGATACATCGGCCGCTTGCAAAACAATGGCCAGGTCTTTGGAATTATTCGATAAATTCACTCCTGAGACGGCAATCCACCCAAACTGGGGTAGCGGCTTTGCCAGGAGGACAGTTGAGAATTGCAATGTTGAACAAATAGCTAATGACAACCAGTAAAACTGTGGGGAATCGAAATTCCAGAAACCGGGAGATAGCGGAGTATCTCATTCTGTTTTTCATTTTTGGACCCGCATCTCTCTATTTCACTTGTACAGGGTGCTATACCAACTGGGAAATTGGAATTGCCTCATCAATATTTTCGGGCTATTTCTGGGTGGCGTTGTGGAAAGGTAATGCGCATGGAGCTTGTTGGCTTGACAAAAAAATTAGTTGGATAGAACGACCCGTTCTTCGGCTATCGGTGGGTGTACTTTTCATTTTTTTCTATACCGTATTGGTAGTGGCCATTGGGTATTTCGCATTCTTTACACTTTACCTGGATCGTGACTTTTACGATATCCTCCTAGGTGATCCGAAGAGGTCTCTTCTATGGCCGTTAGTGATAACCTTCTTAATAAGCACCTTTATGCACGGACGAGGATTTTTCTTCTCCTGGAGAGAGGAAGCTGTAAATGTGGAAAAATTGAAGAGTGAACGATTGTCTTCAAAGTTCGAATCACTTAAGAACCAGGTCAATCCACACTTCCTATTTAATAGTTTAAACGCATTAACTTCTCTGGTTCATAAAGACCCGGAACTTTCAGAACAATTCATAAAGAAACTCTCTGATGTATATCGCTATGTACTTGACAGCCAGGATAAAGAAGTAGTGAGTCTGGGAGAAGAGCTTAGTTTTACCGAGTCATTTATTTTCCTGCAAAAGATCCGCCATGGAGATAGTCTTGAGGTGACCGTTAACATTCCTAAGGCTGCCCTTGAAAAACAGGTGCCACCGTTGGCCTTTCAAATGCTCATCGAAAATGCAATTAAACATAATATTGTGTCTGAGGCGAAACCTCTAAAGATTGAAGTCTCGGTCTCAGATCATTGGCTTGTAGTCAGTAATAACCTACAACGCCGAAAAGATGTTGAAAACACCAGTGGTTTAGGAATTAACAATATCAAAATGAGATATGAGTTTCTTTCCAATCAGTCCATTATGATTGATGAAACACCTGATGAATTTGTGGTTAGAATTCCATTGTTAGATTTTGCTAAATGAAAGTCCTGGTAGTCGAAGATGAAAAACTGGCGGCGGAACGCCTGATAGATCTTATCGAAAAATATGATCAGGGCTATCAGGTAATTGATAGGATAGATTCGGTAGAGTCAGCCATTTCATGGCTTCAGTCCAACCCTCCGCCGGATTTAATATTTCTTGATATTCATCTTGCTGATGGCAATAGTTTTGAAATATTTGAACGCGTGGAGGTCACCTCACCAATTATTTTCAGCACCGCTTATGACCAGTATGCTATTCAGGCCTTCAAAGTCAATAGTGTTGACTATTTGTTGAAACCTATTGAGCAATCCGAACTTTACGAAGCACTTGGCAGGTTTGAGAGACAACGCTCGTCGTCGAATATATCCGATAGCCTTGATGAACTGATTAAGTCATTTTCCAGGAACTACAAATCTCGTTTCGTGACCAGGGTTGGTGAGCACTTACATGCTATAGAGACCGAGAAGATTCATGTCTTTTACAGCGAGGAAAAAATGACCTATTTGCAAACGAGTGAGGGAAAGAGGTATATTATTGACTTTCCATTAGACAAAGTGGAATCGATGGTCGATCCGAAGAAATTTTTCAGGATCAATAGAAAGTACCTGATAAGTTTCCCTGCTATCAAGGATATCTTAGCTCATTCCAACAGTAGATTAAGGCTCGTGTTAACCAAGAGTGATGATGCAGACGTGATTGTAAGTCGGGAAAGAGTTGCGGAGTTTAGAAGCTGGTTGGATGGATGAGAAATAACCAAACATTTAGTCTACATTGATTGCACTATGCCTCAATTGTGCCGTTCCATTTCTACTGTCAGACCAAATAATGTGGAATAATCCATTGCTATCGGTAGTCATGCTACTGTAATCACCACCGCCGGGCCAGCTTGTATAGGTTTGCCCGTTTCCTTCCGAATTTGGACATGATATTTCGGTTGAAATTCGAACTGGGCTGACAAAAGTATTACCGCCATCCATTGAAGCCGTAAAATATATGTCCTGGCAGTTATTGTCCGGATCGTTCCTTCGATCATACCAGGCCAATGCAACAATTCCCTGCTTATTGACAGCCAACATCGGAGTTCTGACATGTGGGACACTTTCATTGGGAGGAGTATCAAGCCGGATAGCATCCTTCCACGATTGCCCTGCATTTTCGGATACGGATAGCCAAATGCCATCAAAATCCTTACTAATGCATGTATGATATACTTGATGTCTAAATGGCGAGTCTTTCTGGCCATTACTCAGATAGGGATAACCAGGGAAGGTTGGGGATTCCTGGCATTTGTCACTAATTAATAGCGGGCTATTAAACGTTTTACCACCATCTATTGACCTTATGGATCTGGTGTAAAATGATGGAAATTCTATAAAACTTATTACCAGCGATCCATCAGTATTTTCAACAATTCCTGTTGGGTTGATGGTAGTTGCCACATTTTCAGGTCTAAATTGACTGAGCAATTGAAAATCAGAGCCGTTGTTCGCGGAAGTCCACAATGAAATGTCGTATAGGGTAGAATCACTTTTTAAATCTCTTGCCTTTCTCGTAGTCATGTAGTAATCCATCCCCGAATTGGTTGCCGGGATGATTATTTCATGGTCAAAACCTCTTCCCAACGAATTTTTCTCTTTATTCCAGGTAATTCCACCATCAGAAGAATTGAATAGTAAGAGGTTAAAGCGTTCATCATTTTTAACATTTCTTAAAATTTCGATAGCTGTGATGAAAACAGATCCATCTTCATTGATTGTTACCCATGGATCAATACATCTCTCCATTTCAAAATTATACCTCGACCATGTATTACCTCCATCGAATGAAGTAAATGCTGAGCTACTCCAGCTGGTGAATGTTGTGTCTAAAACAATTGATGCCGCCACCAAATGCTGTGGATTACGGGAGTTTGTAGCGATGTGGGGTTCCACATGGACCCGGCTTAACTGACTACTATCCAATTGATGGTCTTTTATAATGATTTCGACCTTTTGACTAAATAAAATCGTTGGAAGAAGTATGAGGAGGATGAGTAGCTTCATGATTTACTTTGTTATTTGAATGGATCAAATTCAATACCAATAATAAATACCTTTATAATCAGCGACTTACAAATTAATTGTATTGAAAATGACAATATTTTGTATCAGATTGAAACACACTATTGAATAAATGTGATACAAGTTTTAATCAGGCTATTCGATTCTAATTCAGATGGAAACAGATAAAAATTAATTTAGTAATATGATTCTCTACCGTTGCGGCTGTTTTGCTAACATTATTTTGAGTATTTACGCGTTGTGCTTTGCTACTGTTTGTGAAGCACAAGATTCTCCAGGCGTACGAAACGCTCATTCGATGGTCTACCATGAAAATGAGAAAGCTGTTTACCTTTTTGGAGGGGCAACTGACAGCGAGGTTAAGAATGATCTTTGGAAATGGCAAAACGGAGTTTGGAGCATTATTGACACCGCAGGTCCTGCTCCAAGGACCTTTGCTTCCATGCTTTATGACTCCGACAAGCAAAGAATTCTGCTATTTGGAGGTAGTAAGGTACTTTTTGGAAATGGTCCTAATCCCAATAACCTACTGAATGATACATGGATATATCAGGAAGGTGCATGGACCGAAATGGTGGCTAACAATGCTCCGCCAAGACGGGCCGAATCTGCTGGTGTTTATGATAAAGCTAAACATCGTGCTGTAATATTTGGGGGATATGAAATACGAGGAAAAAGTTATGTTCCGGTAGCTGACACCTGGGAATTTTGGAATGAAAGCTGGAAGAAATTAGAAGGACAAGGACCATCAAAGCGAAACAATGCTGCGATGGCTTTTGATGAGAATAAAAATGTGGCTGTACTTTTTGGTGGTAGTACGGGTAGAGGTGGTTATGGAGATGGGCGGGGTGAAACCTGGACATTAGCTGAAGATGGGTGGTCTAAAATGACGCTCGTACAACCACCCAATATCTTTAATGCCGCAATGGTTTATACACTTGATGGGATCATTCGCTTTGGTGGATGGGATGGTCAGTTTAGAATAAACGAAACATGGCTATTGACTGATGATCACTGGAAACTGATAGAAACTGCAAATGCGCCGTCATCCCGGAACCATAGCGCTATGGTATATGACCGGGATAATGATCAAATTATGCTTTATGGTGGTCACGATGGCAAGAACATTTTCGGTGATCTCTGGAGGTACCGTTCGGGGGTTTGGGAGATGATGGCAGAAGTACCTCAAAAACCTCGAATTGCTAATGGTCATTAGCTTAGACATCTCCTTGCTTAGAAATTCAGAATCAATTACCTTTGCGACCTCAAAATTTTAACTAACATTAATACAATGCAGAAAAATTACGAGACGGTATTCATTTTAACTCCCGTTTTGTCTGAGGCCCAGATGAAGGATACTGTCGAAAAATTCAAAAAGCTCCTACTGGCCACTGGAGCAGAAATGGTGAACGAGGAAAATTGGGGCTTACGTAAGTTAGCTTATCCGGTTCAACATAAGTCTACCGGGTTTTACAACTTATTTGAGTTTAAAGCCAACCCTGACGTAATTGCCAATATTGAAACAGAATACCGTAGAGATGAGGCAGTATTACGATTTCTCACCGTTTCATTAGATAAGCATGCACTTGCCTACAACGAAAAACGTAAGAGAGGCGATTTTAGAAAAGACAAAAAAGAGAATAAAGAGAAGGAGGTTGCAGCATGACATTACAAAACGAACCTATCAATAGGGACAATCAACGCAAGAAGTATTGTCGATTTAAGAGAAGCGGCATAAAGTACATTGATTACAAAGACGCTGACTTCCTATTAAAATTTGTAAACGAACAAGGTAAGATTCTTCCTAGAAGGATCACTGGTACTAGTCAGAAATTTCAAGGTAAAGTGAAGCAGGCTGTTAAAAGAGCTCGTCACCTTGCATTGATGCCTTATGTCGGAGACTCTTTAAAGTAATTCGAAATGGATATTATTCTTAGAGAAGACATTCATGGCTTAGGCTACAAGAATGATGCCGTCAAAGTGAAAGACGGATATGGCAGGAATTTTCTAATTCCATCTGGCAGAGCAATAGTTGCCAGTAAGTCAAACAGAAAAATGATTGAAGAAAACGTCAGGCAAGCTGCTCATAAGGCAGAAAAACTGAGAAAAGATGCTCAGGATATTGCTGATGCCATTGGGGAAATCGTTTTAGAGATTAAGACAAAAGCTGGTGAGAGCGGTAAGATATTCGGTGCGATCACTAGTCTGCAAGTATCTGACTCATTGAAAGACCGTGGTTATGATATCGACCGCAGAAGAATCTCTTTCAAAGAAAAGATTAAGACTCTTGGAGATTACCAGGCTGTTCTTGATCTACATAAAGAAGTACAGCACGAAGTTGCGGTAAAAGTGGTTGGAGAATAGCTACAGCTAACTCATTAAGAAAGCGTTTCTGGTTCAGGGACGCTTTTTTTTATAACCACGAGTTTCATATAAACTATATGTCAGATCTCCGAAAAAATGTGTCACGCAAAATTGGGCTCAATAATAAGTTTTAGCTCCTTTCAGCAATAGTTCATTGAGAGTAGGAAAGAGAAATATTTTCTAAAAGATTTCTGTTAATAGATCTAAGGCCGTCTCGAATAGAGAGGGCCTTTTTTGGTGATTGCTGATTGAATCGACGGCGAGTTACTGTTTATTATTTGAGGATAATTAAGTGCATGTTTTTTGATTTTGATTTAGTTCTTCTCTATTTAGTAGGGACAAATGAGTGTATTTTGTTCTTGTTTTAACAGTCACCCTCAATAAATGAATAGTTTGGAAGTCATCGGATTAGTGGGAATTGGCTTTCAGGGCATATTGCTGTCCTTGCTCCTTTTTATTGACAGAAGAGCGAAATTCAGGTCTGCAAAGGTCCTGGCCATCTTAATATTTGCTTTTAGTTTGGAACTTTGGTCCAACGCAATATCGTGGAGTCATAGAACGGATCTGATTAGGTTAGATTTTGTCACTTATCCATTTATTCTTGCCTTTGGACCACTTTTTTTACTTTACTTGAAACTTAGATATGAGCAACATATCTCTAAAAACTTTTATTTACATTTTTTACCATATTTAATACAGTCATTATTTCTGCTACCACTTTATTTCTTTGACAAAGAAGTAGTCACTGCCACCATTGAGTTTTATAAGACCAATCAAGTTATTGCAATTTTTGATTATGTGGGAATATTGGCAACCTTTATTTATGCAGGCCTTATATGGAATTTGGTTAGCAAGTTCACGAACTCCTTTGATCTTGATCAAAGAAACATTGCGTGGTTAAAATTCATAAGTTTATTTTTTACCTTATTCGTATTTGTACACAGTATGTATTTCGTTATATATAGAATTTCGGGACCATTGGGTGGGCATAAGTATATCCTTTCAGGAATTATGTCTGTCTTTATTTATACCATAGGCTATTTGGCCTATTTCAAACCAGAATTAATTGGAAAGAACCACTTAAGAAAGTACGAAAAATCACCTCTTAATCAATCAGATTCTAAAGAGACTGTTGACCAGTTGATGAGGTTAGTAGATGAAGAGGATATTTTTCTAGATAAAGACATCTCTCTTTCACATACCGCCGAAAAACTAAATATTTCAACGCATCACTTGTCTCAGGTTATAAATGAAATGTTAAGCCAAAGTTTTACCGATTTGATGAATACTAAAAGGGTGGAGAGAGCAAAGGAACTATTCAAAGATCCAGAGTACCATGATCATAAACTGATTTCCATTGCCTATTCAAGTGGCTTCAATAGTAAGACAAACTTTTATATGGCCTTTAAGAAAATTACCGGACTATCACCCTCTGAATATAGAGATTCGATAAAGTCACTTTCTACGATTGCTCATTAGAAGATTCGATCTTTTAATCTAAAGTATGCCAATACCGGTTTGGACAAACAGATTTTTTAATCTTAAGAATTCCTCAAAGCGCTGACTCGGGGTTTCTATAAAAATGAGATTCCTTGCGTCCCGATTGCTATCGGGAGCAGAAATCTAAATACAAAATTTAGGGTTTGACCCTCAGGTCAAAATAAAACCAGCGAAATACCCCTATGGCTTTGACTCATGGATAGTTTGTTTCGAGATATTTATTATTAATCGCGTTCAGGATTATCGGATAGACCCCCAAAAAGTATTTAACCCTCCAAATTGAGGGAGGAATAAATGATTAATTGGACATGAATAGGAAAGGGGTTGTTATTATTGATTCAGATCAGGACTATCGCAAAATGTATGGTCACTTGATTGAAAGTTTAAGTGATCTTCAGCTACAAAACAATTATCAAAGTATTGAATGGGCTTTGGATAGAATTGGTCTTGACAAACCTGATCTGATTATCATAGGACTCGATCCGGATGACTATGATCAGTTCAAATTGATGCCAAAAATCTGTAAGAAATCTTTCGCTGAGATTATCTTAATAGCTGATTTTGTGGAAAATAATTTACTGCATAATGCAATTGGGTTCGGCGTGTGTGGATTTTTGTTGAGGTCCTCATCCTTGAGCGAGATTGAAGAAGCCATACAGGTGGTTTCGGATGGAGGTGGTTTTTTAAATAACAAAATCGCGAGGAAACTTCTACTTTCTTGTCGAACCAATACCTCATCTCCACTCACATTGAGGGAGACAGAAGCTTTGAACCTGTTGGCGGCCGGAAAAACATATTCTTTAATCGCAAGAGAAATGGAAATTGCTGATGGCACCGCTAAAATCCACATAAAAAATATATACAGTAAACTTCAGGTCACGTCAAAAGCTGCAGCCATTTTGAAGGCCAAGGAAATTCAAATATTAAGCGAGACGTTTTAAATATGTCAAACCATGAGTATAGAGTAGTAATAATTGAACAAGATTATGAACTTCTCAAACTTTATTGGTCAGTGATTGATCGAATGTTGAATTTCAAAGTAGTGAGTGTATACAATGATAGTTTAGAGGCCATTCGAAGAATTGCAAAAGATGAACCCAACATTATAGTGGTGAGCTATTATTTGGAAAAGGATCCTACCGATATCTTAGAGCTATTATCGAAGAAGTCTGCAAGACTTGAGATTGTTGCGTTGACCAACTTCATCGACAGTAGTTGGATCTCAAAAGCAATTGCCAATGGAGTTTCGGGTATAATTCTAAAATCAAAAAGAATCGTGGAACTTGAAAAGGCCCTGGTGTTTGTGGTAAACGGAGGATCTTATCTCTCTCCAGCAATTGTCAAAAAATTTGTTTCGGCGAACAAGAAAAATTTATCCTCTCCACTGAGTCCAAGAGAGATGGAAGTATTGCAATTAATGTCAAGAGGTAAGACGTATTCCATGATTGCCGGTGAATTAAATATTTCTAAAGAGACCTCAAGGTCACACATGAAAAATATTTATAGCAAGCTTTCAGTTTCTTCTAAATCAGCGGCTATTCTATTAGCTAAACAACAAAGGATTATATAACCTCAATTGGTGCATACAACCTATACCTAATTGAGGTATGATTTAGGTGATTATTGCGGAATTGAGAAATATATAAGGATTTTATCCCCCATAAAGAGATACATCAATTTCTACTATTAGGTGATATTTATCGGGGGCCCGAATTTAACAAATTTTGTTTTTGCAAAGGTGTAGGCTTTTGCAAGTCAATTTTTTCACTTAAATAAATACAATATGAGGAAGTTTTTACTATTAAACTTCATGCTTATTGGCATGGTGTCCTTCGTATGGGCACAAGAGAAGTCCATCTCCGGCCAAATTGTTGGAGAAGATGGGTCAGGATTGCCTGGCGTCAACGTGGTGGTTAAGTCAACTACTACTGGTACCATTACCGATTTTGATGGTAATTACAGGTTATCCGTACCTCAAAATGCGAGTACATTAGTATTCACTTACATTGGTTTCGCTACTCAGGAGATAGAAATCGGAGCCCGATCGGTCATTGATGTGACCATGGCAGTGGATGTAACCGAGCTTCAAGAGGTAGTTGTTACAGCACAGGGTATCCAAAGAAAGAAGGAAGCCCTGGGTTTTGCGGTAAGTTCTATCAGCGCCGAAGAAGTAGCTGATAAGACTGAGGGAGACGTTGTTCGCTCGATGCGTAGTAAGGCATCAGGT
>JAJCYL010000043.1 GCA_029262955.1 Cytophagales bacterium
AGGATATTGAGCCTGGTGATATCGGACTTCCTTCTTTGACCGATTCAGTAGAGTAGACTACGCAGCATTTTGGGATAACTCCTTAACTAAAAGTCTTTTTGCAAGTGGTACCAGTGTTTGAGACATCGGTACGACCATTGAACTTCTGACCAAGAACGAAGCTGGATTTGGTAATTCTTTAAATTGTTTGATCAATTCTAGCTTAATCGCCTCGAATGGTCGGGTAATACTATAACTACTCTCCATGAGATATTTGGTGTGAACCCCCTTAAATTCTTCATCTTTGCTGAAAAATATAGACACCTGGTACCTATACACATTGACATTCTTAGATTCGCCCTGATTAAATATAAGATATCCTTCCTTGGAGTATATCGGTGTCAGTCCAATTGGTGTTAAAGTAACGTTGGATTCTATGAATTCGTAAATCTCTTTTCCCTCTGACAAGGTATATTCAAATTGGGGCGCAGTATATGAGATTATGTCCTCAATTTCCCTCATTAAATCATCATCTTCAACAATTTTCTTGTAAGTAATTTTCAGTTTTTTGAAATCAGCTTTGGTTATTGTCTTTGGAAAATTATCATAGATCAGATTCTTCTGATTCTTTACTGTCATCAAGTTGTTATAATGAAAAACCAAATCTGACAAAAAAGGAAAAAGCTGATTCTTTCTGAAGTTGCCTTTTACCGTTTTTAAATAGGCCAGGACAGTATATTTTTTGTACTCAAAATCAATTAATCCGTCTGTTAACCAATCGGCTTTTAATATATCCATTCTGTCATGTTTTCATTAATGTTAGAAAGACGGCATGACAATTTCAAGTGAGAATGCAAAAATGTCAGGTTTTACTAGGTGTATTCTGTCTCAATCAACAGAAGGACTGCAAAATTGTCCGTTTTGGAGATAAAAGTACTATTGGCATCTAATTAGCTAATGGGTATTTACATCATTTTGTCATAAACCTTAAAAACAATTTAGAACGATATGTCAAAAGTAAATTTCAAGCCAAACGAGGACAGGGTTCTTGTTCAAGCAGCTGAAGCTGAGTCAAAAACAGCTTCCGGCATCATAATTCCAGATACCGCTCAAGAAAAGCCACAAGAAGGAAGTGTCATTGCTGTTGGTGGTGGTACCTCTGAAAAGCCTGTCACTGTAAAAGTGGGAGACAAAATTCTTTATGGTAAATATTCTGGTACGGAGATCATGATTGATGGTAAAGAGTATCTGATCATGAGAAACTCGGACATCTTTGGCACTATTTAATTAGAACCACAGACTAATAACTAACAGTAAAAACTAAACAGTAAAAGAAAATGGCTAAAGAAATATTTTTTAGTACTGACGCCCGCGACAAAATCAAGAAAGGTGTCGACAAGTTGGCTAACGCAGTAAAGGTGACTTTAGGTCCAAAAGGACGTAATGTAATCATAGATAAAAAATTCGGAGCACCAACAGTTACAAAGGATGGTGTATCTGTTGCAAAAGAGATCGAATTGAATGAGCCCATTGAAAACATGGGAGCGCAGTTAGTAAAAGAAGTCGCTTCCAAAACTGCCGATGATGCTGGTGATGGAACAACAACGGCAACTGTATTGGCTCAGTCAATCTTTGCTCACGGAATCAAAAATGTTGCAGCGGGCGCAAACCCAATGGATCTTAAGAGAGGTATTGACAAGGCAGTTATCGCTGTTGTTGCAGATCTTCAATCACAGTCTAAGGCTATCAAGGGTTCTGATGAAATCGCCCAAGTTGCCACTGTTTCTGCTAACAACGATCACGAAGTTGGAGGTATGATCTCAGCTGCGATGGACAAAGTAGGAAAAGACGGTGTTATAACCGTTGAGGAAGCAAAAGGTACCGAAACAGATGTAAAAACTGTTGAAGGTATGCAATTTGATCGTGGATACTTATCTCCATATTTTGTGACCAACACTGAGAAAATGGAAGCAGAATTAGAGAGCCCTTACATCTTAATCCATGATAAGAAAATCTCTGCCATGAAAGATTTACTTCCTGTACTGGAAGCAACTGCTCAGACTGGCAAGCCTCTTTTGATTATCGCTGAAGATATCGACGGCGAAGCATTAGCTACATTGGTGGTTAACAAAATCCGGGGATCATTAAAAGTAGCAGCTGTTAAAGCTCCAGGTTTCGGTGACAGAAGAAAAGCTATGTTGGAAGACATCGCTGTTTTGACTGGCGGAACTGTGATTTCTGAAGAAAGAGGTTACAAATTAGAAAGTGCCACTATTGACTACCTTGGTACTGCTGAGAAAATTAATATCGATAAGGACAATACCACTATCGTAAACGGTGCTGGTAAGGCTGCAGATATTAAGGCAAGAATTGGTCAGATTAAGCAACAAATTGAAAACACAACTTCTGACTACGACAAAGAAAAGCTTCAGGAAAGATTGGCCAAGTTAGCTGGTGGTGTTGCCATCCTTTACATTGGTGCAGCTACTGAAGTTGAAATGAAGGAGAAGAAAGACAGAGTAGATGACGCTTTACACGCAACCAGAGCCGCAGTTCAGGAGGGTATCGTTGCAGGTGGAGGAGTTGCTCTGGTACGAGCTATCAATGCACTAGATAAAGTAGAGACAATTAACGAGGATCAGGCCACTGGTGTGAACATCGTAAGATTGGCACTTGAGTCTCCATTGAGAACAATCGTTGAAAATGCTGGTGTTGAAGGATCAGTAGTAGTTCAGAAAGTAAAAGAAGGCAAGGGCGACTACGGATACAACGCCGCAACTGGCACTTATGAAAGCATGTTCAAAGCTGGTATTATAGATCCTACCAAGGTAACTAGATTAGCTCTTGAAAATGCTGCTTCTATCTCAGCTCTATTGTTAACTACCGAGTGTGTAGTTGCAGAAGAGCCTGAAAAAGAAGGTGCTGGTGGAATGCCAGGTGGAATGCCTCCCGGCGGTGGCATGGGTGGAATGATGTAATTAGCACTAATTGCAATTATTAATATAGATCAAGAGGTCCTGCAATGCGGGACCTCTTTTTTTGCCCTTTTAAGGATACTTACAAAAGTCCTTCACTACTGGCAGCTGCCTCCTCGGTCATTTGTTTGGAGAGCTCCTCACCTAGATAAAGATCAATTAAATAGTGCCCCAGGTAAATCAAAGGCGTCAACAGAATGGCTACTGAGAACTTATAGATGTAGTTAATTATTCCAACTGCCATGACCTGGCTTAAACTCCAATTACCCCAGATATAAAATGCGATCACCAGGACAACGAAACTGTCAATAAATTGTGATATCAGCGTTGACCCGGTTGCCCTTAACCAAATCATTTTAGACCCTGTGAACCTCCTTAATTTTTGAAAAACGTAGACATCCAACAACTGACCTATCAGGAATGCAACCAGGGAACCTATAATGATACCAAGTCCCTGTCTGAAAATCGTCCTAAAAGCAAAATCGATATTAAAGGCATTACCTTCCGAGTCCGTCTTGTTAATTTCAATCCAAAAGTCGGCAGGAGGCAGCAAGGTGACAGTGTAAATGGCCAGAAATACGAAGAGGACTAAAAAAGCAGTTAAGAATGAGATCTTCTTCACCCCCTCTTTTCCAAAGTATTCATTAATTATATCTGTAGTAATAAAGACAACGGGCCAGATTACTGCACCGGCAGTAAGGTTAAAGTCCAGGGTAAATTGTCCAAAAAAATTGATGTTGGCTTGATTTAATCCAAGCGTTGTTTCACCAGAAAATATCTTTACTCCGATAATCTCAGCGATTATGGCATTTGTCAAAAAGATGCCTGACAATATAAGGAAGAGATTTGCACGTTTATCTTTGACAATGTTCATGGTCATTCCAATAGTATAAAATCTTCTCCTTCAATGCCAAGATAACTTTCTTTAAAAACACTTCTTGCCTCTTCCAGAACCGGATCAAGGTTTTTATAGCGAGTGGAAAAGTGACCTAAAATTAATTTTTGAACATCAGCCATTTTTGCCATTGTAGCAGCTTGCCTCGCTGTTGAATGGTAGGTAAGTTCTGCCCGATCAGCCATATCTTCTAAAAAAGTAGCTTCATGGTACAACAGATCAACACCCTTTACAACATCGATTGTACTCTCCTGGAACTTAGTATCTGAGCAGTAAGCATAGGAAAGGGACTTCCTTGGAGCAGTAGTGTAATCAGAATTACCATAAAGAATACTACCATCAGAAGTTTTAACGTCCTCCCCCTTTTTTAAAGAAACAATCTGAGAGGGAAGGATGTCTTCAGGGAGTGTCTCCTTTTTAATTTTTCGTTGTAATAATTTTTCTCTGAAAATAAAGCCGGAACAGTCAATTCTATGATCCATCGGGAACGTACTCAGACTCATCTGCTTATTTTCAAAAAGGGTTTCGGATACCCCCGGGGACCATTCATTGAAATTAATGTTAAAATTAAGTGCAGTTTCCGAATATCTTAATTGTAATGCAAT
>JAJCYL010000044.1 GCA_029262955.1 Cytophagales bacterium
CCAAATCAGTGAAATATGGAGGTATGTCCGAGGAAGATGCCTGGAAGATGGTCTCGCTTAATCCCGCGAAACTTTTACATCTTGATGACAGAATGGGAAGCATTAAAGTGGGGAAGGACGCGGATGTTGTGCTTTGGACCAATCACCCCTTATCAGTTTATGCCAATGTTGAAAAAACGATCGTCGATGGCGTCGTTTATTTTGATATAGCTAAAGATGAACAGGCGAGGTCGGCTCTCCTAGCCGAAAGAGCAAGAATTATTCAAAAAATGAAAGGTGTCAAGAAGAATGGAGGAAGAACTCAAAAAGGAGGTTCTCGAGTCCAATTGGAATTCCATTGCGAGGAAGATTATTCATTTGACATGTTAAACGAAGAAAAGTAGAAATCATGAAGAAGATCCTATACAGTTTACTCCTGAGTTCATTCCTGGTTTCAACTTTAAAAGCCCAGGTCCCTGTGCCCGTTAAAGCCCAGGATAAACCTATTATGCTGGTTGGTGGTGTTGCACACCTCGGCAATGGTCAGGTTATTCAAAATTCTGTCATCGGTTTTGATAAAGGAAAGATCACGGTCGTTTCAGATGCTGGCACAAATACCAACAGAGATGGGTATGAAGTCATTCCAATCGACGGCAAACATGTGTACCCTGGATTCATTTTGCCCAATTCATTAGTTGGCCTTCAGGAAGTGAGTGCCGTGAGAGCAATGAGTGATTTTTCGGAACAAGGGGAGATCAATCCCAATGTTAGATCCATTATAAGTTACAATACAGACTCAGAGCAGATCGCTGCATTTCGTTTTAACGGGATTTTGTTGGCAGAAACAACGCCTACTGGTGGACGTATCTCTGGAACCTCATCGGTGGTGGAAATGGAAGGCTGGAATTGGGAAGACGCAGCACACACCATGGATATGGGTATGCACCTTCAATGGCCATCAAGAATGAACAGTGTACGTGATTTTTCGACCTTCGCTATTAGACTTGAGCCAAATAAGAATTATGAACAACAATCAGCTGAGTTGGTGGATCATTTTAAGGATGCGATCGCTTACGGCAATGCACCTACAAAGGTGACCAACCTGAAGTTAGAGGCCATGCAAGGAATTTTCGAAGGTACACAGACCTTATTCATTCATGCGAGCGGAGCCAAAGAGATTGTGGAATCTGTGAAGTTTGCCCAGAGTTACAATGTCAAAAAGATTGTGGTGCTTGCTGGTAGCAGTTCCCTGATGGTTAAAGATTTTCTAAAAGACAATAACATCGGTGTCATAATCCCGCCAACCCATCGAATGCCTGAAAGTCCAGACTCGGATGTCTACGGACCCTATAAATTACCAGGTCAATTGGCGAAGGCCGGAATAACCGTGGCCCTATCCCATCAGGGAATGTTAGGGCATTCCAGAAATCTTCCCTTTTTCGCTGGAACAGCCGCATCCTATGGGTTAGATAAGGAAGAAGCACTCAAAATGATTACTTCTAACACTGCCAAACTGCTTGGTATTGACGATCGTGTCGGAACCCTTGAAACAGGTAAAGATGCAACGCTGTTTGTCTCAGAAGGTGATGCATTGGATTTTAGAACTAATATTCTAAGTCATGCTTTTATCAGCGGCAAACAGATAACCCTGGACAATAAGCATCAGGAGTTGTATCGGAGATACTCACGGAAGTATGGACATATAGAATAGGCTCTTTGGGTATGTTGTCCTGGTATTCGATATTATCTAAGATTTGAGTTCCCGGACTTAGTTTTAAATAAAAATTGAATTTTCTTGAGCGAATCCAGTGATTTATTCGATAATCCATGCCGAAAGAAAAGTACTTGGATTCAAATTCTGATCGCCCTGCAATATTGAAGAATTGACCGGCTGATTGTCATTTTCAAAAAAGAATGATTCAGCTTAACACAATTCAAGTGACCTGGAATCCCCAATTCACATGATGACTGATCTGAAGTTGTAGCTCATGGCCTTTTTGGCCCCACGTATTGAAATATAGCCAAACACAAAACGTAAGTGTTTTAATTACCCTCATACAAGGAAACACGGCTCCCATCCAAAAGGGTTGGTCAACTAATTCATATATCTCTAGAAAAATCCCGTCAATCAATCTGGATTGAGCTTGTTCAACCAACCATTTCAAAAGTACATGCGTGTCATTAGTATAGAATTACAAAAATTCATTGACATGAAAAATATATTCTTAACCATTCTGTTCGCAATCACTTCAACGGTATGCTTAAGTCAACTCAAAACGGGTGCTATTAGCGGTGTTGCGATTAATGGTGACTCTGGCGAACCACTCATTGGAGTTACTATCATAATTGATGGTACTGATAAAGGAGTCATTACAGATATTAATGGAGCTTTCATCCTATCTGAAATTGCGCCTGGTAACTATAACATAACCTTCTCATTTATCGGATTTAATTCATTTATCAAATCTAATGTAAATGTAGGATCAGAAATGATCGAAATAGGTGATATTGAAATGGTCCAGTCATCTATTGCTCTAAGAGAAATTGTAGTTACGCCAGGCCAATTTTCGATTATGGGAAATTCACCATTATCGAAACAAACATTAAAAAGTGAGGACATCAAAAATATGTCCTTCGCTGAAGATATAACAAGAGCCGTGACCAGGTTGCCTGGGGTAGCCTCAAACGATTTTTCGTCAAAATTTACAGTTCGAGGCGGTGAAGACGATGAAGTATTGATCACTCTCGATGGAATGGAGCTTTATGAGCCATTCCATCAACGGGATTTTGCCGGAGGGCTCTTTAGTATTGTTGACATTGAAACCATTCAGTCAATAGATCTAATAACAGGAGGGTTTTCATCTCAATATGGCAATCGTGAAAGTGGTGTTTTTAATATGCAAACGAAACAACCCAAAACCGGAGAGAAGCACACTTCAGTAGGGCTAAGTTCCATGAATGCCCGTGTCTATACTGACGGCTCATTCGGAGAAAAAGGAAGCTACATGTTTTCTGCAAGAAGAGGGATGCTGGATGTACCCGTAATTCCAACTTTGGTACAAGTTGATGCTGAAGCCACACCTTCATTCTATGATACGTTTGGCAAAATTGAATACAAAATTAGAAACAATCACTCTCTTTCTTTTCATATACTACACGCCGGAGACAAAACGGATATATCCGAAGATGAGCCAGGTGAAGCCGTGGTTGACAACAATACCAAGTACTTCAACACTTATTCCTGGTTAACATGGAAAGCTTCATTGAATCCCAATCTATTTGTCAGAACACTGCTGTATACTGGTTTTGTTAGTCACACCAGAAATGGATCTACATTCAAAGATGAATTTTCAGATAAACTCAACTTCAATTTGATTGACAAGCGTACCTACGATTCATTTGGTGTAAAACAAGATTGGGATTTTGATATCTCTGATAATTTCATTCTGAAAACTGGATTTGATATCCGCCAATTATACGGCACCTACAACTACAACTCAACTCTGTCGGACGTAAGAATAAATTCCACTGACAGCCTCGTCTCTTTCAATCGGGAAGTAGATATTTCTACCAACCCGAGTGGCCAGCAAACGTCTGCCTACATCACTGGCAAGTTCAAGCTTGTTCCCAACCTATTTATGGAAACTGGTATACGCCATGATTATGCATCCTATACCGGTGATAACTTAATTAGTCCAAGAGTTGGTATTACTTATTCCTTTTCAAGGAATACCTTCTTTAGAGCTGCCTGGGGATATTATTACCAGACTCAGTTTATGAACGATCTTGATGTCAGTCATAATTCCACAGAATTTAATCCTGCAGAGTTATCAAAACATTATGTAGCTGGTTTTGAGCATCACTTTAATAATGGTTTCAATTTGCGTGTTGAAGGCTATTACAAGGATATCTCAAGATTAACTGCCAATTACCAGAATTTACGCGATCCCTGGGAAGTTTATCCCGAATCAAGAAATGATCAAATTAGATTAAATTATAATGGCGCTTCTTCTAAAGGCATTGAGTTCTTCCTAAAATATGATCAGGGTAAAAAGGTCTCCTGGTGGTTAAGCTACGCTCTGGCCGAAGCAGTGGAAACTATTGTGAGTATAGAATTTGAGGGATCATTAATTGAAAGAACCGGTACACTCCCAAGGATTAATAATCAACGGCATACGATCTATAGTGACATCAATTATCGCCCCAATGAAAAATGGACTTTTAACCTTTCCGGGCAATACTATGTTGGATTGCCACAAACCATTTATGATTATGATTTTAAGAACATTAACGGTATAAATGGTAGTAATCTTCCTTTACATTTCTATCCGAACCATCTGGAATTCAGAGGTCTGGAATATCCAGCTTATCATCGGATGGATCTGAGAACTAACAGGCACTTTAAGGTCAAGAACGGGCGGATAACTGCATTCATGCATTTGGTGAATATCTACAACCGGGAAAATCAGAGGAAGTTTGATTTGGATGTTAGGGATGATGACGACAACCTAATTCCAGATGGTCAAGGTGGTTATCTTTATCCTAGGGATGACACTACATGGTTTGGATTTCTACCTGCTTTTGGGGCTTCCTGGGAGTTTTAGTCAGCTAAGCCTATAGGTTCATACTTTGGGTAGGCCCTTAATAAATTCCTTGAACAATCCGACATTTAAAACAAAGCGGTCACTTGCATTCGACCAATATGAATGACCCGTTGGTCCGCGGAAGTGCGGCCCTCATAATTCATGGTTATTCTTAAACCATTGGCCAATTTGCGTTGTAGATTTAGATTCCAGGTTGCGTTTTTACCAGGACGTAGGGCGTCTAGTAATTCGTAACCCAATGCCGTATTTTCATCTCCGTTAAAATCATTGACAATATACCTGAATGTAGCATTCATTGAGCTCTTACTAGCTTTAGTAACCCGCATATCCAACCGGAATTCATTGCTGAATATTTCCTCTCCCTGATTTTCTGAAAATATGTTCTTCTTATTGGTCAACACATAACCAGTGGATAAACGAAACCTGTTGGAGGGCTGCCATGCTATTTCCGGACCAATGCGACGAGTATTGATCAGGTAGTTACGTCCCTCCAGAAAATCTGAAAAGTTAGATTTCCTGCCTTTTAGCATACGTACTGTGAAATTGTAGTTTTGGTCAAGATTATATCTTAGGCTTAAATTATACTCGTCATTATTTCTTGACTCAATTCCATTGGTAAGCAGCTGTTTACCCTCCGTCAGTCGTACTCCAAAATCCATGGCATATCCCGGACTGGCCCGGTTGAAGAAAAAAGTACTTCGAATACTTTGGCGGATAGCGATGATATCATCATCGTTAATGTTTCCCGAAAAAGGGAAGAATCTAGCCCCAATGCTTTCGTCGGTGATCTTCTTGTCAAGGTTGATCGCAGTAACATTTGAAAATCGTGCTAATAATGATTTAATACCTCCTTCTCCCCTCCAGCTTCTTGGCATGTCAGTAGACAAACGGTAGTTAAATAGATTACTGAAGGCCAGGATGAAGTCATCTGTAGGAACGAATATCTTCACATAAGTACGTTCATCCGCATTTATCGCCTCAAAGAATTCACCTAGATCCTGTACACCATCGGCGTTTAGATCACGCCAGGCATGCGTTCCTTCTCCGGTGTTCACTTGTAGAAAAACAAACTCTCTCCGCAGCTCGCGGCTATTATTAGTGGCATAAGTCATTTCCGTCCTAAGGTGATCATCCAAGAAGGCTCCAGTCCAGTCAAGTCTACCCATTATAGTCTCTTCATTCCTATCTTCATCATTTGTGGCGTTAAGGTTTTTGAGATTCCTATAGGTAAAAGTCATGTCAATATTGTGGTTGTCTTTGATTGTCTTTCCAAGCAGGAGATTACTGGTGTGAGAGCGATTGTTATCCGTCAATTCACCATTTAATGGTAATCGATCTTCTCTCAGGGCATAATTAATATTGAATCTTGTTTTGAGTGAGTCTCCATTTCGTAAGAATATCATGTGCTCATTAAAATTCATGGCCGTAGAGATTACATCCCCTGAAAGGGTTGAGACTACCTTATTTCTATCGCTGCTGTATTGGTAGCCAGGCTGGATATATTTCGATCTGTAGTAAGTTTCTCCGCTCCACCGTTTCCACTCAGTTTGCTGAATACTCTGATCATTATTCAAAAGGAACAATTCCGAATTCAGCTGGATTTTTCCAATACTTTTCGAGCCTTTCAGAGAGTGCTGGGATCCATCCACCTGATTGCCCCTTTTCCTTGTTGAATATCTATAGCTCAATTGGTTCAACTTATCCGCTGTAACTAAAACAGTTCCATTGAGGATATTGTCGGCAACAGGGTCTATTGTATTTCCTGAAACACCCCAATCCCTGTTAAACTCAATGTACCTGAAGCGGTCTATGCCCTTAAAGTTTTCCTGATCATATTCATAATCGATACTACCGGATACTTTATATCCTGGAAGTATCTTCACAGGTACAGCATCTTTCAAATAACCAACTTTTAAGGCATACCCTTGATTATCTCCATTGTCAAGGTCCGAATAGAGGTTTAAGTTGTGGTTTGAAAGCGCAATTTCAGTGAAAATTTTATCCGTTGCTGACAATTTATAGCCTCCTCCAAGCGTCATCATCTGCTTCATGGAAGGGGTAGTAATTGGTGTCAATGGCGCAAATCTACCTTGTGGCAAACCATTAACCGGACTTGACCATTGGTACACCCTGCCATTGGTGGTGGTGTTAAGCAACACATAATCACCATTACCCTGACCTACTTCAGCAAAGGTGACACTAAACTTTGCGCTGTCTCGGCTGGTTGAAAACTTGAATATGCGTTGAGGCTGACCGGCAAGATCTACAGTATCAATAGATTTATAGAGAATTAGATTTTCATTGAAACCAACACTGTCTGAACCTGATATAAATGCATTACCTATATCATCACCAATGAGGCTCAACGCCAGTTTATCTTCATTAGACAAATCGAAACTCAATGGCTGATTTCGATTGTCCTTTTCTTGATAAAAATTGAAATGAAAATCGGTTTTCTTCGATTCAAAGTAGTGACTTGTCTTAAAGATTGAACGATTGTAATTCCTATCTGAAAATTCAAAATCTATTCTTATTCTAGAAAATCGGGTTATAACTATTTTGTTAGTGAAAGTAACTTCCGCCAGGTTGTAGTCAATAATATAGTCGTGATCAAATCCACGTTCCAAAAGCTTACCATCTACAAATACTCGTTCAGAGTTAGCCAAAACGATAATAAAGCGTTCTCCATCTGGTCCTCTGAGCTTATAGGGACCAGCAACTCCCTCAATGGCCTCTACCTGAGTGGAAGCAAAACGTCCTTTGGCAACGGAAAAAGCGGCTGAACTCTCCCCTTTTAACTGATCAGTCAGGTTATATTTCAACACACCCTGACCGCCCTGAACATTTTTATAGTATTTCAAAAATTCAGAAGGCTTGCTTTTAAGCACAACATCTCCAGCAGTTATGTTGAATTTATCATTATACAGCTGTATATAAACGTTGTCAAAATCTTGAAGCTGTTGGGTATTCCCCTCTGGTTGAAAGGGTATATTCTGATCAGTTATGACAGCTCTTATATTCAGGTCTTCACTCAGCTTTCCCTCCATTTGCAAATTGAGAGCTGAATTAACAAATACATCTTGATTACTTCCAAAACTGACTCCTCTACTGATACTACCGGTTTTTTGAATACCATTGACAGAAAAAAGCTCCTCACGTTGTGTCAGGTCATAAGCATTAGGAATGATAAGGGGTTTTGACGCAACCGTAGAGTCATATTCCTGAAGTGTATGGGTGGCTTGAGAAGCAGTAAAATTAAATGGGAAGCTTCGGTAGCAAACGTTTATCGAATCCACCCCCGGGATTGATTGAAGTACAAGGGAGTTGGTATTCATGTCAAAAACAAATTCTGCTGGAATAGAGGTTTCTATTGACCCTGGCTCAACAGAAAGAGAATCTAATACTATTGGTTGATCAAAATTGGCAATCCATTGACATTGCCGATTGGAATATTGACCATTCGCCATATTCCAACCAAACGCAACTACCATTATGACCAGAAATTTCCTCATGAAATAAGAGGCAGACTCACAAAGAATGTTGTGCCCTTACCTTCTTCAGTTTCGAACCAAATATTACCCCCGGCATGTTCAATGCCTCGTTTTGCTACGGCCAGACCAATGCCTGATCCTGAATCTTTGGTACTAAAATTAGGAACGAAAACCTTGCTCTGAATCTCTTCCGGTATACCCGCTCCATTATCTTTCACTTCAAGTGTAACTTTCTTCCCATTTGATTGAAGATTAATTTCAACTCTAGGTACTTCGGTTCCTTCTACAGATTGCATCCCATTGATTATCAGGTTTGAAACAATCCTACCCATCAACTTTTGATCTCCATTGATGTATAATTCCTTTGCATCAATAGCCACCTTAAGTTCTACATTTTCATTGTCAAACAACTCGACAATTCTTCTTACTTCCTCACAAAGCTCAAACCGTTTATTCTCTGGAATCGGCATCTTAGCGAAAGTTGAGAAAGATGTAGCGATGTCACTTAAGGAATCAATTTGATGTAACAGGTTATCGATTGGTTTTTGAAATTGCTCCTTCGTTTCATCTTCAGCAATTTGTCTTTTCAGGTGCTGCAATGACAAC